>DNNY01000066.1 GCA_003497765.1 Oceanospirillaceae bacterium | reverse complement strand
TGATCGTGTTCCTCATCAACAATGATCAAACCTAAGTCTGGAATAGGAGTAAATATGGCTGAGCGGGTGCCTACAATAATATCCCCCTGGCCTAGGCTACTTTGTTGCCAAGCATCTAAGCGCTGTTGATCGGTGAGGCCAGAGTGTAACGCGAGAATAGCGTTAGAAAAACGTTCCTCTAAGCGCGCCAAAAGTTGATGAGTTAAACCAATTTCAGGGACTAGAATCAATACTCTTTGGCCTTGCTCTAGGCAATGAGCAATCAATTGCAGATAAACCTCGGTTTTGCCACTACCAGTAACACCTTGTAACAGGTGACAAGAAAACTGCCGCAGCTGTTGGCTAATTTTGGTATAGGTCCTTTGCTGCTCATCATTAAGGGTTAATGCTGGCCCACGCAATTGGTTTATGGGTGTTGCTTGGCTTGGTTGAGCCGCTGTTATTAAACCTTTATCGAGCAGTAGCTTAAGATCTTTAGCAGCCAGCTGAGCAGGAGCTAAATGATGTTCATTAAATATCTTTGGTAGGGATTGTAGTTGTTGCCAAACATGTGCTTGCTTGGGCGCACGACTTAATTCTGGGTTAGTATCTAAACGTTGCCAAAAGCGGCTAATCATTTGATTATTATGGCCTTGGCGCAGCCGCACAGGCAATAAATGGAGTAAAGCATCACCCTTAGGATGTTGATAATAGTTGGCGGCCCAGTTACCTAGTTGCCATAATGGCTCCGGTAATAAGGGTGTGCTATCGAGCACTTCCAAGACGGGCTTTAATTTCTCTGCTGGAAGATCACAATGATCAGCATGAGATACCACAAGACCGACGCGCTGACTGCGGCCAAAGGGAACCAAAACCCGACAACCTATGGCAGGCAGGGCGCTATCTTCTAGCCTCGGCAAGTAGGTAAATACTTGGCGTAAACCAGTGGCAATGACAATGTTTAGATAGGTGGACAAGGGCTTAGCTAATATTCGTTGTTGACACCACAGCCATGCTACACCATTGGTCTTTAGGTGGCTATCACTGTCAGGCAATCGATGGTAATTGAGACTTGGTTAATGCAGCTAGTTTATATTGCTTTCACTTATATTCGCACTGCTTTTCAGTGTTATTCCACCTACCACCTGAGTCCAAACAACTGTCCACAACAAACCATAGATGAAAACGGATAATTAACAACAGGGTGAGAATAATCATACCTACCACAATGGTGTTGTTACGTATGCGTTTTGTCATAGTGAACCTTTTTGCAGTGATTCCCTTAACTTTTAGTATGTGCAAGTACTAGTATAGCTCTCGATTTTGGCTAATTTGTCTATATTTAGAGAGTTTTTGGGCTTTGCTCGGCAATAAACGTTAAAAAGGCTTGACCCATGATAAGGGTCTGCTAAAATTCCGCCTCTTATTTTGGAAGCTCGATGGTCGAGCATTTTAATTGGGTACGGTGCCTGGCAAAAGATCAGGTGGCGGTGCCATAACCTAAGGGGTTAGATCCATGCAAAAAGATATTCATCCTGAATATTCAGTTATCAAGGCAACTTGTTCTTGTGGTAACGTTATTGAGACACGTTCCACTCTATGTAAAGACATCCACGTTGATGTTTGTTCTTCTTGTCACCCATTCTACACCGGCAAGCAGAAGGTACTAGACACTGGTGGTCGTATCGATCGCTTTAACCGCCGCTTTGGTGGTCGCTCCAGTAAGTAATACTTGCTTTTGCGCAGATAAAAAACCCGCTCAATGTTAGCGGGTTTTTTTGTGCCTTTAATTTGCGCTATTTGCTTTGTAAAATTTTATAGTTGTCCTCAAAGACTGTAGTATAACGATAATTATCATAGTGCTTGGGAAATTAACTTGTTATCTATTAGTGTGCGTTTATGCTTAGTTTTAGGCCTATTAATAACTAGTCATATGGCCCTAGGTCAGTGTGTCCCACCCGTATCAGAAGGACCTTGGAAAAGCATCGACACTTGGCGCGTTATTGATGGAGATACATTGCATTTTGAGGCCAATCAGCGTCTGCGCTTGGCCATGGTGAATGCCCCAGAAATAGGCCGTAATGGCCGCCCTAACGAACCGTTTGCCTTAGCTGCTAAGCAAGCGGTCAATGATTTTATGGCAACTAGCAAGGCATTATATTGGCAAGTTGGTTTAGATGAACGTCAGCAACCCGCCCGCGATCATTATGGGCGCTGGTTAGGTCAAGTTTATAATGCTCAGGGTGATTGGTTGGCGGCCACCTTGGTAGCCAAAGGCTTGGCTTTTACAACAAGCTTTGCACCTAATCCTGCCCCAGAATGTCTGTGGCAACTGGAAGCGCAAGCCAAACAAGCAGGCGAAGGGATTTGGTCGAGTAAGCTTGGATTGTCCCAAGCAGCTGCAGATATGCAGCCCCCCAAAGGTGGCTTTATGCTTCTTAATGGCGAGGTAACAAAAATCTCTAATAGCCAATATTATTGGTATCTTGAACTCGATGGCGATGTAGTAGTACGGTTAAATAAAAGACGTTGGACTGATGCTGGCGGGACAGAACCAATGGCATGGTTAAACCGTCAAATACAGGCCCGTGGTTGGTTACACTGGCGTAAATTGTCAGCTAGTCAGCAGCAGCGAAACTTTAAACGCGGTATGATAAAAATAAATCACCCACATATGCTGGCTTTGCTAAATTAAGCTGCACTAAAGATTAGAATACTTCTTCAGGTGCCAGTTCTTCAACTGAATCGCCCGCATTATCCTTGCTGGGTGGGGAGGTTTCTGTGGGAGCAAATTCTTCCCGGAAGATTTCAAACATACTGTTTTCATCATCTTGGGTAGCGAGCAAACCTGTATCTTTATTGATCCGAGTAGCAACCATATTATTAGGTTGTGGGCGCGCTAGCTCTGGCATATCGCGCAGAGCTTCTGCCATAAAATCAATCCATATAGGTAAGGCTGCGGTACTACCAAACTCGTTACGGCCGAGAGGT
>DNNY01000058.1:3410-3648 GCA_003497765.1 Oceanospirillaceae bacterium | reverse complement strand
CAACGGGAAACATTGCAGGCAAAAATTGATAACTGGCATGATATGCACCCCCAAGGGAATGCCGCTGATTATAAAGCCATGTTAGAAACAATTGGCTACCTAGTAGAAGCACCTGCTCAAGTGCAAGCCACTACTACCAATGTAGACACAGAAATAACTACCATTGCTGGCCCCCAACTAGTGGTACCCGTTAACAATGCACGCTATGCATTAAACGCTGCTAATGCTCGCTGGGGCA
>DNNY01000058.1:0-3210 GCA_003497765.1 Oceanospirillaceae bacterium | reverse complement strand
GCTGCTAATGCTCGCTGGGGCAGCCTTTATGATGCCCTTTATGGTACCGATGCGCTCCCCGGCAAATCACAACAAGCAGGTTATGATCCCATGCGTGGTGCGCAAGTAATCAGCTTTGGTAAAGATTTTTTAGACCAACACTTTCCACTGCTGCATGGCTGCCATGGCCATGTAACAAGCTACAGCACAGCGAATGGCAGTTTAATTGCCACCTTAGAAAATGGTCATGCCACTATGATGGTCACGCCTAAGTTATTTGCTGGTTACAAAGGTACCGCGGATTCCCCAACGTCCATCTTACTAAAGCATCATAATTTACATGTGGAATTAGTGATTAACCGTGAGAGTGCGTCAGGCCAACAAGATTTGGCAGGGGTTGCCGATATTATAATTGAATCGGCCATCTCCACTATTATGGATTGTGAAGATTCCGTAGCAGCCGTAGATGCAGAGGATAAAACTCTGGTATATCGGAATTGGCTGGGATTAATGAAAGGTGATTTAGCCGTCGATATTAACAAAGGCAAAAAAACCATTACCCGCAGCCTTAACCCTGATCGGGAGTATCTTGATCGTCACGGCAAAGCCTTTACTTTACCGGGACGCGCCCTATTATTTGTGCGTAATGTTGGCCATTTAATGACCAATGATGCCATCCTAAATAGCGCTGGTGAAGAAGTGCCAGAAGGCATTATGGATGGCTTATTTACTACCCTTTGTGCCATGCATGATTTGCAGGGCAATAGTAATGGTATAACCAATAGTCGTGCGGGCAGCATTTATATTGTTAAGCCTAAAATGCATGGCCCCGAAGAAGTGGCCTTTACTGTTGACCTATTTACCCGTATTGAAGCACTACTAGGGCTCGCCAAAAATACCATTAAGGTAGGCATTATGGACGAAGAACGTCGCACATCAATTAATCTAAAGGCCTGTATCGCCGCCGCAAGTGAGCGTATTGCCTTTATTAACACCGGTTTTCTAGATCGTACCGGTGATGAGATTCATACCTCCATGGCCGCAGGCCCCATGGTAGCCAAGGGTGATATGAAACAAACACCTTGGATTAATACCTATGAAGATAACAACGTTCTGGTTGGCTTAGAATGTGGCCTGCAAGGCCGTGCCCAGATAGGCAAAGGCATGTGGGCTAAACCTGATTGTATGGCGGATATGATGGTAAGCAAAATAGAACATCCTATGGCTGGCGCCAATACCGCTTGGGTGCCTTCGCCAACTGGTGCTACCCTGCACGCCCTGCACTATCATGAAGTCCTGGTCCAAGAGCGTCAGCAAGTGCTTAAAGAAAGTTTGCAAGTGGATCAAGATAAGTTGTTACAAATCCCCCTAGCCAGCAACACTGCA
Source organism: Oceanospirillaceae bacterium (assembly GCA_003497765.1). Lineage (GTDB taxonomy): Bacteria > Pseudomonadota > Gammaproteobacteria > Pseudomonadales > Balneatricaceae > Njordibacter. The sequence continues at coordinate 1,845 of DNNY01000058.1, read as the reverse complement.
AAGCTAACGAGCGCCCAAATTAATCGTGAATTAGACAATAATTGTCAGGGTATTTTAGGCTATGTTGTGCGTTGGGTTGAAGCTGGGATTGGCTGTTCGAAAGTGCCAGATATTAATCAAGTTGGCTTAATGGAAGACCGAGCCACCTTGCGGATCTCCGCCCAAGCCCTAGCCAACTGGTTAGAACACGGTATTTGTACCCGCCAAATGATTATTACTAGTATGCAACGTATGGCCAAGTTAGTTGATGAGCAAAATGCCCATGACCCTGAATACCGCAATATGGCGCCTGATTTTGATACTAGTCTGGGCTATAAAGCCGCTCTGGAACTGGTATTTGCCGGCAAAGCCCAGCCAAGTGGTTACACTGAGCCCTTATTGCACGAGTACCGCAAACAAGCTAAACAAGCCCATTAACAAACATAAAACCAGTTACAGCTGCCAGCTATAGGCTCTTTCGACCTTAGCAATACGCACATGGTAGTTAGCATACCAAGAGGCTCGACCTTGTTGTTGGGCCTCGGCATGCTGTATTTGTTGTTTCCAAGCTTGTATAGCCTTCAGATCACGCCAATAAGATACCGTAATGCCGACTGTTTCTCGGGCCTCGTCCACGCCTAAAAAACCATCCTGCTGTTGGGCTAATGACAACATAGTCTCTGCTGTTTGACTGTAACTAGCTAAATCTTCACCGGTCAAGGTAGAGGTAAAAATCACCGCATAATAAGGTGGCTTAAGTGTATTGGTATGATCAGTCACTTTATCCCCACTTCATCCTGTGCCAAAATGTCCTCTTCTGCTTGCCCTGCTGCTACCCAAGCAGCCACTGCTGGCGTAGCCAACATCAACTGCATATATTGCTGGGTTGGTGGTGTCGTAGACACCGCATAACCTTGTAAACGAATAACCACCGGGGCAAAGAAGGCATCCGCAATAGAGAAATCACCAAATAAGTAGCCGTCACTGCCCCCACCTAGCTTAGCTGTGAGCTCCCTACATTCCTGCCATAGGGATTGCACAGCGGCAATATCCTTAGCACAAGCATCAGTGATTTGCAGTTGCCTTTGCTGCGCTCGGCAGTTCATGGGCATTTCACCACGCATAGCAAAAAAACCACTATGCATACGGGCACAAACACTCCGCGCTTGGGCACGTAACACTGGATCCTGAGGCCACATTTGTGGGTATTGCTCGGCTAGGGTTTCCAAAATAGCCAGACTATCTGCAATACAACCCAACTTTTTATCAATTAATACCGGCACTGTATTGGCACTGGTATAAGCACTGAGCTGCTGGTAAAACTCAGGCGTAAATAAACGTAGTTTTATGGTTTCGAAGTCTATGCCAAAGTGAGTCATGGCCACCCATGGTCGCATGGACCATGAGGAGTAATTCTGATTACCGATAATTAATTGCATAGCCACCTCTCCTCTAAACATCCATATTGTGCCTATAAAGTATAGAGCATAAGCAACTAATCACAATGCTAGAGCAGCAAGCGTTGGAAATACTAGCGACGCTTGCGAGATTTTCCAGATAGCATCTTTTGGTTTTTTGGCGAAGTAAAGCGAGTCATGCCCTGCTTGCCCTTTTTAGCTTTGGGGGCAGCCATTCGCCGTTCGGCAGCGGTAGCCGCTGGCACTAGGCAATCTTTACCTTTGCCGATAAGGTTATGCATACCCATATCGGCTAAAGCATCGCGAATAGTTTGCCAATTTTTTGGGTCATGGTAACGCAAAATCGCTTTATGTAAGCGACGTTGACGAATACCCCGAGGAATACTGACACGCTCACCATCACGCTTAATCTTTTTCAACGGATTTAATTCCGTATGATACATGGTGG
>DNNY01000067.1 GCA_003497765.1 Oceanospirillaceae bacterium | reverse complement strand
ATATCCAAACTGATATTTGGGTTAGATATCAACGCCTAGTGGGTAATCGCTGTCATTATGTTTGTGCCGATGATGCCCATGGCACAGCCATAATGTTGCGCGCAGAAGTGGAAGGGATTACACCTGAAGAACTGATTGCCAAAGTACAGGCTGAACACGAAGCCGACTTTGCTAACTTTAACATCTCTTTTGATAATTATTATTCCACCCATTCGCCAGAAAATCAGGAACTAGCCGAGCTTATTTTTAATTCTTGTGATGCCAAAGGCCATATTGCCCGTCGCACTATTACTCAGGCTTTTGACCCAGAAAAAGAGTTATTTTTAGCCGATCGTTTTATTAAAGGTACCTGTCCTAAGTGTCATGCTGAAGATCAATATGGCGACAATTGTGAAGTATGTGGTGCTACCTATACACCTGCTGAACTGATTGACCCTAAATCAGCCATTTCAGGCGCCACACCCATTCAAAAAGATTCCCTACATATGTTCTTTAAACTGCCTGACTTTCAGGCTTTATTAGAGGAATGGACTCGCAGTGGCAGTTTACAACCTGAAATAGCTAACAAGCTAGCGGAATGGTTAGAGGCTGGCCTGCAGGAGTGGGATATTAGTCGTGACGCACCCTACTTTGGTTTTCAAATTCCTGGTACTGAGAACAAGTACTTTTATGTTTGGCTAGATGCTCCCATTGGCTATATGGCCAGCTTTAAAAATCTATGTCAAAAGACTGACAACTTGGACTTTGACCATTACTTTAACAAAGACTCCAGCACTGAGCTTTATCACTTTATTGGCAAAGATATTATTAACTTTCATGGCCTGTTTTGGCCGGCTATGCTGCACTGTGCTGACTTCCGCACCCCTACCGCTGTATATGCCCATGGCTTTCTAACGGTAAATGGCAAAAAGATGTCCAAATCCCGTGGCACCTTTATTAAAGCAGGTACTTATTTACGTCACCTGCAACCAGAGTATTTACGTTATTACTTTGCCGCCAAGCTAAACAATCGAGTGGAAGACCTCGATCTTAATTTGGCAGACTTTGTCCAACGGGTTAATGCTGACTTAGTTGGTAAAGTGGTAAATATAGCTAGCCGCAGTGCTGGATTTATTACAAAAAAACATGATGGCATACTTAGTGATACGGTTACTGAGCCTGAACTGATAGCACAATTTGTCGCCGCTAAAACAGAAATCGGTGACTTTTATGAAAATCGCGAATTCGGCAAAGCCATTAAAGCCATAATGGCTCTTGCCGATATTGCTAACCAATATATAGCTGACCAAGAGCCTTGGGCTTTGGCCAAGCAAGAAGGCACTGAACAGCAAGTGCAAGACATCTGCTCCACTGGCTTAAATCTATTCCGCATGTTGATGATTTATTTACAGCCTATTGTACCCAATATGACAGCAGCGGCAGGCAACTTCTTAAATGCACCAATGACTTGGCAAGACTTAGAAGCCCCTCTAGTAGGTCATCAGATCAACAAATTTAAACCCCTGATGACGCGTATTGAGACAGCCACTATTGAGGCTATGCTAGAAGACTCCAAACAAGAATTAGCTAAAGAAGAGGCTTTAAAGCAAGTTAAGCCCGCAGAAAGTGCAACATTTGAGCCTATTGCCGAAGAAATACAATTTACAGATTTTGCCAAAGTTGATTTGCGTGTAGTCAAAATAACCCATGCAGAAGCCGTAGAAGGCGCCGATAAGCTATTACGTTTACAGTTAGATATTGGTGGCGAAAGCCGTCAAGTATTATCAGGTATCAAGTCCGCTTATACGCCTGAGGATTTAATTGGCAAGTTAACCATTTGGGTCGCCAACTTAGCCCCGCGCAAAATGAAGTTTGGTGTTTCTGAGGGTATGATTCTAGCGGCTGCTGATGGTCAAGGAATTTATTTACTCGAACCCGATAATGGAGCCACACCTGGCTTAAGGGTTAGCTAATTACATGTTAGGTATTATTGGGGGCTATAGCTGCTCTAGACCCCCAAATTAGTTGTGCCAGACGACTATCCAGCTTTATAGACAGGGCCACAACCATCACTGCTGTTTTGGTAATGCACTTGGATACGATTAACTAACTGTGGCAGCAAATCAGCTTGCTCACCTTCCTTGAGTTCAACTGCGTCAAAACCTACGCGCTGCATATAAGATACCCGGTCTACCGCTACATCGCCGACAGCACGAATTACACCCGTAAACCCTTCACGTCTAAGTAACCGCGCAATACTAAAGCCACGGCCATCAGCAAACATAGGAAAATCAACCTGCACTTCTGAACATACCAAGGCGATAGGTAATAGCGTCCCCATATCCACATCTGAATTGACTTTAATGGCCTCGCCCGCAGGCGCCCCGGCAGCTAGCCAATCAGTAAAGTCTGTAACTTGATTAGGCAGCGGTTTTTTTAGCAGGTCCATAAACGGCATCCTTAAATGGTTGTAGTCCAAGGCGTTTAACCACATCAGCAAAACACTCACTGATATCATGGCGCAAACTTAAATAAGTATTCAATAAGGTACCAATGGTTGCCACAACATCATCTTGTGGAATAGAGCGACCTAGGGTTTTGCCTAAACTAGCTTGCTCACTATCATGACCCCCTAAGGTAAATTGATAAACCTGTTTGCCACCCTTCTCGACACCCAAAATACCGATATGACCAATATGGTGATGGCCACAAGCATTCATACAACCGGATATTTTCAATTCGATGGGCCCCAGATCATATAAATAATCCAGATCATCAAAAGTCTCGTTAATACGCTTTGATAACACCAGTGTTTCGGCATTAGCCAAACTACAATAGTCTAGGCCAGGGCAGTTAATCATATCCGTTAAGGTACCATGATTAGCGCGCGCCAAACTTAGGTCAGTCAAACCCTGCCATAATGTATACAAGTCTTTCTCAGCCACATAAGCCAAGACTAGATTTTGATCGTGGGTAGAACGGATATTGCCAAAACTATACTTATCAGCTAAGTCCGCCAAACCATCCATTTGCTGATGGCTAATATCACCAGGTGGTGTTAAAGGATTCTTTAGTGGCACCATAACAATACGGTAGCCTGGTTGCTGGTGAGGCAACACATTGTGCTTTAGCCAACGCTGATAGTCCGCGTCTACTACCGCAACAATTTTATCATTACTCGCTTCGCTAGCTGGCAAATAATCAGGTTTGCCAAAATGCTGGCTGACACGTTCAATCTCTGCTGCAGGCAACAATAGCTCACTATCTTTAATATGTTGCCATTCCGCCTCTACTTGCTCAGCAAAGGCTTCTACACCCATAGCTTTTAACAAAATTTTAATACGCGCCTTGTACTTGTTGTCACGACGACCATGCAAGTTATAAATACGCAATATGGCTTCAAGATAAGATAATAAGTGCTGGGTAGGTAGGAACTTACGCACCACCTGACCAATAATAGGGGTACGGCCTAAACCGCCGCCCACAAGCACTTCAAAACCTAGTTCACCCTCATCATTATGCACCAAACGTAAGCCAATATCGTGCACCTGTACGGCGGCCCTATCAGCTTTGGCGCCCGTTACAGCAATTTTAAACTTACGCGGTAAGTAGGCAAACTCAGGGTGTAAGCTACTCCATTGACGGATAATCTCACACCAAGGACGAGAGTCAGCAATTTCATCAACGCTAACCCCAGCTAAGGGATCGCTGGTGATACTGCGAATACATGAACCACTGGTCTGGATAGCATGCATTTGCACTTTTGCCAGATCAGCTAGAATATCGGGAATACGCTCTAACTGAGGCCAGTTATATTGAATATTTTGGCGGGTGGTAAAATGGCCATAACCCTTATCGTATGTGCGAGATATTTGCGCAAGGGCACGCAACTGACCACTAGTCATCTGACCATAAGGCACAGCCACACGTAACATTGGTGCATGACGTTGAATATACACACCATTCATCAGTCGTAGCACACGGAATTCATCATCCGCGATTTCACCCTTTAAAAACCGCTGGGTTTGATCACGAAATTGCTCAACGCGCTGGTCTACCAGCTGTTGATCTACTGCGCTGTATGCGTACATTCAATACTCCTAACCAACCACTGTGAAAAATGAGGGTTTGGCCTTTTTAAAAAAACACATAATAACGCTATTTCAATATAACCAGAAATAATATTATTCAATTTGCTTATCTCATAATGATATATATAATATGGAGCGATATTATCTTCAGCAAACTTAACCAACACGGGCATAGCTTGAATTGACAATAATTTGCGCCCATATTGTCATCTCAAGCCCGATATTTAATTTAATTGTCGAACTTAAACCATTGGTTAAGCAGCTGTAAATAAGCAGATTGATTTAATATCTTGTATAATGTGGCGCGTAAATAGTCACGATGACCGTTTTGGTAGATATTTGTGAAATCGTATAGCAACACGGGTTGCAACAGCCGTATTTGGATACCGACACCCTAGGTGCTGGATCTTTACTAAGTTACAATACTCCCCGTTGTTAATTTTCAGTTATTACTTACGCACAGGAAGCATCAGTGGCCGAATATATACTCATTTTGGTTAGCACCGTTCTAGTAAATAACTTTGTGCTAGTGCAATTCCTTGGCTTGTGCCCATTTATGGGGGTTTCCTCTAAATTGGATACCGCTATGGGTATGTCTCTGGCGACGACTTTTGTACTTACTCTCGCGTCTCTGTGTAGTTATCTTACCTACACCTTTGTCTTACAACCTCTCGGTCTGGAATTCCTGCGCACCATAAGCTTTATTCTAGTGATTGCATTTGTGGTGCAATTTACTGAAATGTTGGTACACAAAACCAGCCCCATGCTGCATAAAGTTTTAGGTATCTTCCTGCCATTGATTACCACTAACTGTGCGGTACTAGGTGTTGCCCTACTTAATATTAATAAATCCAATGGCTTTGTCGAATCCTTGCTGTATGGCATGGGTGCAGCCATTGGCTTTTCCCTGGTACTAGTGCTGTTTGCCGCCATGCGCGAACGGATCAACTTAGCCGACGTACCAAAGCCTTTCCAAGGGCCTGCGATTGCTATGATTAGCGCTGGTATTATGTCATTAGCCTTTATGGGCTTTACTGGCTTGGTGAGCATCTGATATGAGTATTCTTATCTATGCCATTCTTTCCTTAACGGTTATGGCGCTTATTTTTGGCGCCATTCTGGGTTATGCGGCAAAACGCTTTAAAGTGGAAGGCAATCCTATTGTTGACCAAATTAACGAGCTGCTGCCCCAAACCCAATGCGGCCAATGTGGCCATCCCGGCTGTAAACCTTATGCCGAAGCCATAGCCAATCAGACTGACCCCATCAACCGCTGCCCTCCCGGTGGTGAAGCCACCATCAAAGCCTTGGCTGATTTACTTGATGTGGAGGTCTTGCCACTTGATGCCGAGGCTGGTGTCGATAGTATTCGCAAGATCGCTTATATTCGCGAAGATGAATGTATTGGCTGTACTAAGTGCATTCAAGCATGCCCTGTGGATGCCATTCTTGGTGCCGCAAAATTAATGCACACTGTTATTGTTGATGAATGTACCGGTTGTGACCTGTGTGTCGAGCCTTGCCCTGTTGATTGTATTGATATGCTGCCAATTGAAGTCACCAAGCAGTCTTGGCACTGGCATAAGCCAGACAATCTGATTGCTACTGATCGCCAACCCAACTTAACTGCGACTGGGGAGGATGCAGCATGATCCAACTATATAACTTTCCCGGTGGTATTCACCCCCCAGAAAACAAAGAACTTTCCAACCCAGGTCAGTTAATAACTTTACCTCTACCTGAAGAGCTTATTATTCCTTTAGGGCAACATATCGGCGCGCCATCAGAAGCGGTGGTAAAAAAGGGCGATCAAGTCAGCAAAGGACAACTAATAGCCAAAGCGATTGGCTCCCGCAGTGCCGATCTACATGCCCCTACTTCAGGCGTGATTGCTGATGTCAGTGACCAACAAGTAGCACATGCCTCTGGCCTAAAGGAAACTTGTATTACTTTGCATGCAGATGGCAAAGATACTTGGCATGCTGATATTACTCCGGCCAACCCAGAACAACTAAGTGATGACGAGGTACGCCAACGTATTTATGCAGCCGGTATTATTGGTATGGGCGGTGCTGGCTTTCCAAGCAACGCCAAACTAGCTACGGACAAAACCATACACACCTTATTACTTAATGGTGTTGAGTGCGAACCATATATCTCAGCTGATGACACGATTATGCAGGTGGACAGCGATGGTATTGTCAAAGGCACACGCTTACTGATGCGTTTGCTAGGCCAAGTTAAATGCATTATTGCTATCGAAGACAATAAGCCAAAAGCTATTGCCACCATGCAAGCAGCTACTGCAGATGATGCTGCCATTGAAGTAGTCGTTATTCCTACTAAATATCCATCTGGTGGGGAAAAACAACTAATTCAGAATCTTACTGGTAAACAGGTACCTAAAGGTGGCATTCCCGCTGATTTGGGTATTCTGTGTGTCAATGTGGCCACTGTAAATGCCATCCATGATGCTGTTTATCTGGGCCGCCCAAGTATTGATCGTATTACTACTGTGACTGGCAAAGGGGTAAACAAACCCGGCAACTACCGCATTTTGGTGGGTACTAAAGTTGATTTTATTCTGAACCATTGTGAAATGGATGCCAGTGCTAATAAGGTGGTATTAGGTGGCCCTATGATGGGTTTCCAACTCCCCAGCATACAGGTGCCATTGGTAAAAACCAGTAACTGTCTATTAGTTCCGGGTGTCGATGAATTTCCTGCAGCTGATGCTGCCATGGCCTGTATCCGTTGCGGCCAATGTGAAGTGGTCTGCCCTGCACAATTATTACCGCAAGAACTATATTGGCTGGCTAAATCCGATGCCTTTGAGAAGATCGAACAATATAATTTGATGGATTGTATCGAGTGTGGTGCTTGCGCCTACGTTTGTCCTAGTCAAATACCCTTGGTGCAGCATTACCGCTATGCTAAAGGTGTTATTCGTCACAAAGCCCAAGAGGCCAAACAAGCAGAGCACGCAAAATTACGCTTTGAAGCGCGAGAACAGCGGCTTATTGATGAACAGAATGCGAAAGAAGAGCGTCGTAAAGCTCGGGCTGCCGCGGCAGCAGCGGCACAAGCAGCTAAACGTGCTAATCAAGCCAACGGCGATGATCCTATTGCAGCGGCTAAAGCCCGTGTGGCAGCAAAACAACAAGCTGCTAAAGCTCAAGCAACAGATAGTAACCCTGAACCAGCAGCTGAACCTAGTCATAAAGAGCTAAAAACCGCAGCAGCTATCGCGCGGACTAAATTAAAAAAAGCGCAGAAAGCCTTTGCCGATGCGGCCGCCACTGATCACCCAGATACAGATAAACTGCAGGTAACCGTAAACGAGTTAACGCAACGCTCGGCAGCAGCCGCTGAGGCTCTGGCCAAGTTTGAAAGCCAATTAGGTGTTGATCCAGAAGCCATTAAAGCCGCTCAAGTCGAATGGGCAAAAGCCAATGCCAAGGTACGCAAACTAACCAAATTAGCACCAGAAGATGATGCTACCGAGGCTGTACACATGGAATATCAACAAACTTTGGACGCAGCACAAAAAGATCTCCAACAGGCTGAAAGTCATTTGCAGAGCCTCAAAAACCCCACTGAGGAATCAAGCTAATGATGCGCTTCTTTTCTTCACCCCACCTGCATGGTGGTAACCGCAGCCAAAAGATTATGCTGTTGGTCATTGTCGCCGCCCTACCAGGTATACTGACACAGCTATATTGGTTTGGTTACGGCACTTTGTTCAATATTATTTGGGCAACCTTACTGGGTCTACTAATGGAAGCTGGGGTAATGATTCTGCGCCGGCGACCAGTTGGTTTCTTTCTTAAAGATGGCAGTGTAGTTGTCACTACTCTACTCTTAGCCTTAGCTCTACCGCCCATGTCGCCATGGTGGCTAGTAACCACCGCCACCTTATTTGCAGTTATCTTTGGCAAACATATTTATGGTGGTTTGGGTAATAATCCATTTAATCCAGCCATGTTAGGTTATGCTATTTGTTTGATTTCTTTTCCTGTGAGTATGACCGTATGGACGGGTGCAGGTCAGTATCTCAACCTTGCCGATCAATGGCTGTGGTTTTGGACTGAGCAAGGTCAAATAGATGCTATTACCCAAGCTACACCCTTGGATGTGATAAAACATTTATCCGGCTCCACTATAGGTGAAATGTGGGCGGCAAACCCTGACGTAGTAGCCTATAAAGCCGCCATGTTGTGGATAAATATTGCCTACCTTGTGGGTGGCATAGCATTATTATTCCTAAAAGTATTTACCTGGCATGCGCCAGTAGCCATGTTGGCTGGTTTGGCGGTGATGGCTTTTTTGTTTGGTGCAGGTGAGCCCGATTTATATGCTAGTGCCAGCGATCATTTGTTTCTTGGGGCGACCATGCTCGGTGCTTTCTTTATCATCACCGATCCAGTCAGTAGCGCTACCAGCCGCAACGGCAAGCTGATTTTCGGTGCAGGCATTGGTATTTTGACCTACATTATTCGTACCTGGGGTAATTACCCTGATGCAGTGGCTTTTGCTGTGTTATTGATGAACTTGGCCGCGCCATTAATTGATCAATACACCCGACCTAAGGCCTACGGCCAGCAATCTTGAGGCATACCGGCTTATGAGCGACCAGAAATCAA
>DNNY01000065.1:5068-5356 GCA_003497765.1 Oceanospirillaceae bacterium | reverse complement strand
CCAGTCTTGCGGGCAAAGGAACCGGTACAAGAAACAACATGTTCACAGGCTATATCGCCTTTGTCAGTTTTGACTATCCAAGAGCCATCCATTTGTTGTTCTATGGCCGTTACCGTTGTGTAGCGGTGTATTTCAGCGCCGCGATTACGTGCTCCGGTGCATAAAGCTTGGGTTAGATCAGCAGGCTGGATATAACCATCATCAGGGTGCTGAATCGCACCAACAAGACCTTCAGTATTACATAAGGGCCATGCTTCTTTGACTTCATCAGGAGTTAAAAATTTAACA
>DNNY01000065.1:0-4855 GCA_003497765.1 Oceanospirillaceae bacterium | reverse complement strand
GGAGTTAAAAATTTAACATCAACGCCCACTGTTTTGGCGACGCCTGAATAATACTTATACTCGTCCATGCGGTATTCACAGTTGGCCAAACGAATATTGGAGACCACCGAGAAGCCCACATTCTTGCCAGTTTCTTCCTGTAATTTATGGTAAAAATTCACTGAGTACTGATGCAATTTACCTACTGAATAGCTCATATTAAAGAGAGGCAATAAACCTGCAGCGTGCCAAGTAGAACCAGAGGTAAGTTCTTTACGTTCAATCATTACGACATCAGTCCAGCCTTTTTTAGCTAGATGGTATAAGGTTCCGGCGCCGACAACACCGCCACCAATGACGACGACTTTTGCTGATGTTTTCATGGACTAGTTGCTCCAGAATTTTAAAAGTTTACTGTTTGAAGAAGGTATCTTAATTAACGGCTAGAGAGCCTGAATCCTACAGGGCAGCAAGCTATGTCACTTATCCCAATACGACGTTTAACAACAGTTGATGTGACGCAAGACTATTGGCTTTATATTCAATGCTTTCAATGGCTTTAGTTAATTAAGATATAGTGCCTACCAGTTTAGGTTTTGCTTTCGTTTATCTAAATATTGTTGGTGATATTCTTCCGCCAAATAATATTCTTGAGCGGGCTCAATTGCGGTTACGATTGGCGCACCAAATGCACCACTTTGTTGTAATTGCGTCAACATTGATTCGGCGTCATCTTGTTGTTCTGCCGAATGATAAAACACGACTGAACGATACTGGGTACCAATATCAGGGCCTTGGCGATTAGGTGTTGTCGGGTCATGATTCTGCCAAAACAGGGTAAGTAAATCCGTATAATCGATTAGGTGTTCATCAAACTCTATATGCACGACTTCAACATGCTCGGTTTGACCTGAACAAACATCTCGATAGGTCGGATTTTCTAGTGTGCCACCCATATAACCAACACTGGTATTGGTAACTCCTGTCTGTTTGGCGAACAAAGCTTCAACACCCCAAAAACAGCCTGCACCAAAAGTAGCGATCTGTGCCATTGTGGCCTCCATAAATATTGCTGATGATGGTCATATTAACGCGGACGCAGAGCAGACGCCACCATTCCCTATGAGTCACAAAAATAAGCCAAAAAAAAGAGCGACTCAAGTCACTCTTTTTAATAAATTACCAAACTAATTTGTCTTAGCTTAATTCAACAGCTGGAATAATATTTTCAGCCGCTGCAACATAATTTGGTAGTTGATCAAAGTTGAGGTAACGATAAACATCGCTGGCCATGGTATCCAACTTAGAAGCATACTCCAGATATTCCGCTGGGGTAGGTAACTTGCCTTCCACGGCAGCAATTGCAGCGAGCTCAGCCGAAGCAAGATAAACATTGGCGCCAGTTCCCAAGCGGTTGGGGAAGTTACGCGTGGAGGTCGATACCACAGTAGTGTTATCGGCCACACGAGCTTGGTTACCCATACACAAAGAACAACCTGGCATTTCGATACGCGCACCAGACTTACCGAAGATATTGTAGTAGCCTTCATCAGACAACTGCGCAGCATCCATTTTTGTTGGTGGAGCTACCCATAAGCGAGTAGGGATGTTGGCATCGTTAGCTTCCAACAGCTTACCAGCGGCACGGAAATGACCAATATTAGTCATACAAGAACCGATAAACACCTCGTCAATTTTCTCGTTCTGAACTTCCGATAATAAACGTGCATCATCTGGATCGTTAGGTGCACAAAGGATAGGTTCTTTGATATCAGCTAAATCGATCTCGATAATGTGGGCATATTCTGCATCGGCATCAGCACGCATTAATTCTGGCTTGGCTAGCCATTCTTCCATACCCTGAATTCGGCGAGCAATGGTTCGCTTATCACCATAGCCTTCAGCAATCATCCACTTTAGCATCACCACATTAGAACGTAGGTATTCCGCTACAGAGTCTTCGCTTAGGGTAATCGTACAACCAGCAGCTGAACGCTCAGCAGAGGCATCAGACAGTTCGAAAGCTTGCTCGACAGTCAAATCTTCCAAGCCTTCAATTTCCAATACACGGCCAGAAAACTCATTGATTTTGCCGGCTTTCTCGACAGTCAATAATCCTTGTTGGATGCCATAATAAGGAATAGCGTGGACCAAATCACGTAAAGTGATACCAGGATTACGTTTGCCCTTAAAACGAACCAATACAGATTCAGGCATATCGAGAGGCATCACACCTGTTGCGGCAGCAAAAGCAACCAAACCAGAGCCAGCTGGGAAAGAAATACCTAATGGGAAGCGCGTATGGGAATCACCACCAGTACCAACAGTATCAGGTAGCAACATACGGTTTAACCAAGAGTGGATAACACCATCACCAGGGCGCAGTGATACACCACCGCGGTTCATTATAAAGTCAGGTAGGGTATGGTGGGTATTAACATCTACAGGCTTGGGATAGGCGGCGGTATGACAAAAAGATTGCATAGTTAGGTCAGCAGAGAAGCCTAAACAAGCCAAATCTTTTAGCTCGTCACGAGTCATAGGACCAGTCGTATCTTGAGAACCTACAGTGGTCATCTTAGGCTCACAATAGGTACCAGGGCGCACACCTTCAACACCACAAGCTTTACCCACCATTTTCTGTGCTAGGGTAAAACCAGTGCCGCTATCATTCGGTTGTTCTGGCTTTTGGAATATGTCAGAGGCACCCAAACCTAGTGAAGTGCGAGCCTTATCGGTCAAACCACGACCAATAATTAATGGGATACGGCCACCGGCACGTACTTCATCCATAATGACATTCGTTTTTAATTCAAAAGTCGAAATTTGTTCACCTGTGGCGTGGTTTTTAACTACACCCTCATATGGATATAGATCAATTACATCGCCCATATTCATTTGTGAAACATCGAGTTCGATAGGCAAGGCACCAGCATCTTCCATAGTGTTAAAGAAGATAGGAGCAATTTTGCCACCAAAACAAAAACCACCAGCACGTTTGTTAGGTACGGCAGGAATATCATCACCAAAGAACCACAATACTGAGTTGGTAGCGGACTTACGCGAAGAACCTGTACCCACAACATCACCAACATAAACTACAGGGAAGCCTTTGGCCTTAACTTCTTCAATTTGCTTTAGAGGGCCCACTGAACCTGGCTCATCGGGATTAATACCTTCACGCGCCATCTTTAACATGGCATTAGCGTGTAATGGAATATCAGGACGGGTAAAGGCATCAGGAGCAGGTGATAAATCGTCCGTATTGGTTTCGCCAGTCACCTTAAATACCGTTAGAGTGATCTTTTCTTCCAGTTTTGGCTTGGAGGTATACCATTCACCATCGGCCCATGATTGCATTACCTGCTGAGCATAGCTATTGCCAGCTTTGGCTTTTTCTTCCACATCATGGAAGGCATCAAACATTAACAGGGTATGGGATAAGGCTGTCACAGCTGTGCTGGCAAGAGCGTCATCATCAAGGGCGGCAATTAGTGGCTCAATATTATAACCGCCTAACATAGTACCCAGAATTTCAACGGCAGTAACGGCATCAACTAATGGTGACTCGGCTTCACCACGGCTGATAGCAGCCAGAAAACCAGCTTTTACATAAGCCGCCTGATCCACACCTGCTGGCACACGATTACGTAATAAATCTACTAAAGTTTCTTCTTCACCAGCGGGTGGATTCTTAAGTAGCTCAACCAAAGCAGCAGTTTGCTCTGCATCCAGAGGAAGTGGGGGAACGCCTAGTTCAGCGCGTTCGGCAAGATGATTACGATATGCTTCTAACACGGGTAATGCCTCATGGTTATTTCAGTGCCAAACAAAGGTTTGGCCTGAGCGTTATTTTAAAACGGCGAGATAATACCACAAAACCCCCTATACCTCCATGATTTAGACTCTATATAAGGGTGCAGTGGGTACATTAACTGATTGATATAATTGCGAAATAAGCTGAGGTTATAACAAATATCATAACCATAAACTTTTTAATTATATTAACGGCTTAAGTTGCTGCTTGGAGCAGCATATCAGCTGCCTTAAGGGCCACCATCATGGTTGGGGCGTTGATATTACCGGAGGTGATATTAGGAAAAATAGATGCATCGGCAATACGTAACCCCTGCAGGCCATGTACCTGCAGTTGTTGGTCAACAACACTGGTTTGTTTATCGGGACCCATTTTGCAGGTGCCACTTAAATGATAAATTGAACTGGCATGTTGTTGAAAATAAGCCAACATTTGGGCGTCATTCTGTACACTTTGGGCTGGTTTTTCCTCACAAATAGTAATGTCTTTAAGCGCCTTGGCTTGGGTTATTTTGCGCACTAGATTACCAGCCTGAATAACCTCTTGGCGATCATGTTCCGTGCTTAGATAATTAAACTTTATTTGCGGTGTTTGATGTGGATTTTGGCTACTAATATGACAACTACCCAAGCTTGAAGGTCGGCAAGGATTTACCGCAACTAAGTAACCCGAGTATGGCAAAGGAGCTAATTTGGCATTGGCTAATTGCGGAATTTCATAAGAAAGGGGATTAAAGTACATTTGAATATTGGCATGTTCTTCCTCCTCACTGCCATGGAAAAATCCACCAGCTTGGTTAACACTTAAAGACAATGGACCCTTGCGGCTAAAAGCGTATTGTAGGCCAGCTTTTAGTTTGCCTTGCCACCGTCCAAATTCATCATTTAATGTTTTACGCTTACTACGATAGTAAAAACTGGCACATAGATGATCCTGTAAGTTTTCCCCTACAGCAGGTAACTCTTGTTGACAGGTTATGCCCATTTGCTCAATTATTCTACGTTGGCCAATACCAGATAACTCAAGCAATTGTGGTGTGCCCACAGCACCAGCACATAG
>DNNY01000010.1:6122-6857 GCA_003497765.1 Oceanospirillaceae bacterium | reverse complement strand
GTTAGATCAGCTGTCATGGCTTTGTCCAGCTCATCTTTAAACTGGTCAATGCGGCGTTCTTGCACCTGCTCACGGCTAGGCAATTCCATGGGGGCAATAGTCTGACGCGTTGCCTGTTCAATAGCCCGCAGCATACGGCGCTCACGCGGTGCTACAAACAGGATGGCATTACCGTCACGTCCAGCACGACCAGTACGACCTATACGGTGTACATAGGCTTCTGTGTCGTATGGAATATCGTAGTTAATAACATGGCTAACACGGGCCACATCAATACCGCGTGCTGCCACGTCAGTAGCTACTAAAATATCGACCTTGCCATTCTTTAATTGCACGATGGTACGTTCACGCAACTGCTGTGACATATCACCATTAATAGCAGCTGCACTATAGCCCCGAGCTTCTAACTTGTCGGCTAGTTCCACCGTTAGGGTCTTAGTGCGAACAAAGATAATCACACCATCA
The DNA here is from genome assembly GCA_003497765.1 of Oceanospirillaceae bacterium. GTDB lineage: Bacteria > Pseudomonadota > Gammaproteobacteria > Pseudomonadales > Balneatricaceae > Njordibacter. The sequence continues at coordinate 6,392 of DNNY01000010.1, read as the reverse complement.
AAATCTTCAACTTCTAGAATACGCGTGAGGGCATCCAACTTATGGGTGCCAACCGCCTTCCAATAGCGCTGAGTAATACGCTCAACCGTAGCCGTTTCTGATTCTATTTTGACTTCTTGTGGGTCTTTTAAATAAGTCTCGGCCACTTTGCGAATGGGGCGTGGCATAGTGGCGGAAAATAAGGCTACCTGACAAGCTTCGGGCTTATGTTCCAAAATCCAGTTGATATCATCAATAAAGCCCATGCGTAACATTTCATCAGCTTCATCC
>DNNY01000010.1:0-5870 GCA_003497765.1 Oceanospirillaceae bacterium | reverse complement strand
AACATTTCATCAGCTTCATCCAATACTACGGTTTGTAGATTATCTAGCTTTAAGGTGCCACGGCGCATATGGTCCATGACCCGACCTGGTGTGCCAACAATGACATGCACGCCACGTTTTAACATGTGTAGCTGATTAGACATACTACTGCCACCATAGATAGGTAGCACATGGAAGCCTTTTAGGTCACTTGCATAGTTCTGAAAGGCTTCGGCTACTTGGATAGCTAGCTCACGAGTAGGGGCTAACACTAATACCTGCGGGCTGGCATCTTTTAAATTAATATTCGACAAAGTGGGCAAAGCAAAAGCAGCTGTCTTGCCAGTACCCGTTTGGGCTGTGCCAAGAATATCTTTACCCGCCAAAATATGGGGGATACTGGCAGCTTGAATAGGTGAAGGTTGTTCGTAGCCGATACGAGAAAGTGCTTTCTGTACGGCAACAGAAAGGCCTAAATCGGCAAAGCCGGAGGCTGTGGTCATGGGTAATCCTGGATAGAGAGGAGTCAGCATTGGCTGACAGACTTGATTCGGGCGCATTATACGGGTTTTTCACCGATAAAGATATGCGGGTAACGCAGCTTATTGAGGATAAAGTGACCGGTTAACCAAGCTAGTAACTAATTTACGTTGCTTAATAATTGCACGACAAAACCTCTGGCGAAAAAGTTACTGGGTAACAGTAAACTGCCCCATCATGCCACTTTCTTCATGTTCAAAAATATGACAATGGTACATATAGGGAAATTCTTGGCTCGCCAGATGATCAAAACGCATTAATATTTCTGTTGGCTCTTCCGTCACTACAAGGGTATCCTTCCAGCCTCTATCGGCTTCCGCTGGTGGTTGGCCGTTATGGGTGATAATTTGAAACGACACACCATGGACATGGAAGGGGTGAGGCATCATCTCACCTTTGACCATCCATAGCTCCATATCACCTTGCTTAACTTGTTCATTAATCACATCCATCTGCATGGCCACATTATTGATGCTTAATAAATTATGCCCATGTAACTCCTGATCCTCATCTTCCATATACATGGTAAAGTCACGCCTAACCGCATTATCAATATCCGCTTGTTGATAGTAAGCAATATCGTTTAGCTTGCTAGGCAGTGTGCCATTGGCTGGTAGGGAAGTATCGACCCGCAGATCGATAACGCGCTGCACAGGGTTTTCAAAAAACCACGTTTGGTCCTCTGGGTCCATGGGTAAGAATTCAGCCATCAAGCTAAGTGACGTTAAATCAGCTAGATTAACCATAATCTCATTACGCTCACCCGGTGACATACTAAGTGATGTCATAGCCACAGGCTTATTTAAAAAGCCTCCTTCCGTAGCAATCTTGTAAAAAGGCGCATCATCAGTGAAAAAGAAACGATAAAACCGCGCGTTGGAGGCATTAAGTAAGCGCAAACGTACCCAGCCGGCTGGTGCTTGATGGTAGGGATTGACGGTGCCATTAATCACTAACGTTTCCTCTACCAAACCATCTAAAATCTGACGATGGGTGACCTTATAAGGTTTCATTTTGCCATCGACAAATGTACGATCCTGAATAATTAATGGAATATCATCAACGCCATAGGCTTTGGGCAAAGGCAGGCTCTGCGAGTTTTCATCTTCAATAATATATAGCCCAGCCAAGCCAGCATGAACCTGTTCCCCAGTTTTGCCCATATAATGTGGATGGTACCAGCTGGTGCCTGCTTCCTGCACAATAGGTAGATCAACACTAAGGCTTTGGCCAGCCAAGATCTTGCCTTGGGGGCCGCCATCAACACGGCCAGACACATGTAAACCATGACCATGCACTGTGGTGTTCTCAGTTAAATTATTACGATAAGTTAAACGCGTGGTCTCACCTTTATATAAGCGAATAGTGGGCCCCAAATAAGACTGACCAAAACCTTTTGTGTCACTTTTAATGCCAGCAAAGAATTCATTGGCGCCATCTTGGATGGCCAGTTCAATATTATTGTCAGCCTCAAGACTATCAATCAAGGTAGGTATTTGCAGGGGGTTTTCCTGCGCATAGGTTTTACCAGTATCTTGTAAAAATAAAATAAGATAAGCGGCCACACCAGCCAGCATCAAAGTCCCTAGCAAAGAACCTTGTAGTAAAACCTTTTTCATCTCTTTACCACCCTTATCTGGTTTGCCTTGGGTTTTAAATAGCCAATTATTTAGCATAGCCCAGAATAAACCATGCTCTTTGTTAGGATTAATTTTAAATATATAAAATAATAGTATACATGTTTTTTGTAATTATGCTTTTTCTACTTCATTTTATGCAGGCGTTATAGCGAGGCGGTTAGTTTGGCTATGAAAAGATAGTAAAAACCAACCTTTGATTTTGCTTTGCTAACTTCTTGGTAACTTTAAAGATAAACTGCCAGCTATGAATAACATCAAACTAGATATCAATAAACACCAAATAAGGCCACCTTGTAAAAAGACCCAGCCAGATAATACCGTACCTAATAAGCGGCCAGCAGCATTGGCCATATAGTAAAAGCCTACATCCAGTGAGGTGCCATCTCGGTTGGCATAGCTAACAATAAGAAAACTATGGATAGATGAGTTAACGGCAAAGATTAAACCAAATAGGGCAAGACCAGCTAAGAGTAGCCAAACAGGTTGTGAACTATATTGCATACCCACAGCAATTAGGGCTGGTATAGCCATTAGGGCCAATACCCAAAATAGGGCATCGGCGCCATTTGGGTGACGACCATGCCGCCGGCCCGTAAGCCAAGGGGTTAGGGATTGCACCGCACCATAGCCAATAATCCATAGGGCCAGAGTGGCACCAATTTGCCAGTAGCTCCATTGAGCTTGCTGGCTTAGATAAACGGGCAGGGCGACCACAAACCAGATATCTCGAGCGCCAAATAGCATCATGCGCGCAGCACTTAGCTGGTTTATCGCTGGGCTTTTGGATAATAGCTGTTGTAGCTTGGGTCGACTTTTACTTTTGCCCAGATCACGTTTAAGGAGTATTAGGCTACTTAGCCATACCCCTAGTAGGCCAACGAGCATAATGCCTATGGCACCTTGAAAGCTGGTAAGCATTAAGAGGCCGCCACCCAGAAAAAAGCCCACGCCTTTAAGGGCGTTTTTGGAGCCAGTAAGAATCGCTACCCAGCGAAATAGGGTGCCTTGGGCATTTTCTGGTAGTAAGGTTTTAATGGCGCTTTTGGCGCTCATTTTATTAAGGTCTTTGGCAATACCCGATAAAGCCTGTGCGCTCATAACCCAGAGTACTGTGAGCTGGCTATCCGGCACCAATAGCATGGCTAAAGCTAGAATTTGTAGAAGTAAGCCTAGATTCATGGTGCGATTTAAGCCCAAGCGGGCACCCAAATAGCCGCCAACTAAATTGGTAATCACACCAAATAACTCATATAGCACAAACAGCATGGCGATTTGCAGGGCATCATAGCCTAGCTGGTGGAAATACAGCACCACTAGCATGCGCAAGGCGCCATCGGTCAGGGTAAAGGCCCAGTAGTTTCCGGTGACCACTAGATACTGCCGTACCGGAGCTGTTAAGCGGCTAAACATTGGCTTAGTCGGCCATAATATAGCGGGCAAGTTCAGCGGTGCGGTTTACATAGCCCCATTCATTGTCATACCACAGATAAAGTTTAACTTGCGTGTTATTAACCACCATGGTCGATAGAGCATCGACAATACTGGAACGAGGATCAGTACGATAATCATTGGATACCAGAGGCCGTTCCTCGTAACCAAGAATACCTTTGAGTTCACCGGCAGCAGCAGTAGCTAGCAGCTGATTAATCTCTTCGACGCTGGTTTCTCGCTGCATTTCAAATACACAGTCTGTAAGGGAGGCGTTGGCCAAGGGAACACGCACGGCATGGCCATTTAGCTTACCCTTTAGCTCGGGGAAGATATGGGTAATAGCAGTAGCAGAACCTGTGGTGGTAGGAATCAAATTTTGCCCACAGGCACGAGCTCGACGCAGGTCTTTATGGTGCGCATCAAGGATGGTTTGGGTATTGGTAATATCATGGATAGTGGTCATGGAACCGTGTTTAATACCCAATGCTTTATGCAGCACTTGCACCACAGGGGCTAAACAGTTGGTTGTGCAGGAAGCCGCCGTTACTAAAGCATGTTCTTCAGCATTAAAGAGATGATGGTTCACCCCCATAACCAAATCCAGCACCCCTTCTTGCTTAACTGGGGCAGTAACTAGTACTCGTTTAACACCTTGTTGCAGATACTTTTCTAACAGTGCTTTGCTTTTAAACTGGCCTGAGGCTTCAATCACCAGATCACACGCAGACCAATCGCCGGCATCAATAGTGTCATATTGGCTATAGGCCAGGGCCTTACCATCAATAATTACCTGCTGATCGGTGGCCTCAAATTGACCCTGCCAAGTGCCATGCACCGAGTCAAACTGCAATAGATGTGCTGTTGCCGCGGCATCACCAGCGGGATCATTAAGCTGAATAAATTCAAATTCGGGCCAATCCCATGCAGCGCGTAATACCAAGCGCCCCATGCGACCCATACCATTAATACCTACTTTTACTGTCATCACAAATGGCTTGCATTAATTATCGGGATGAGTATTGTAACCTTAAAAGTATGACAGTTTAATGCCTTAAGTCAGGAATAAAGATATGTCCAGTAGCCTTGGTTTTATTGGTACCGGTCATCTGGCCAGTTATACCATTGCCGGCCTGCGTCAGGCAGGCGATCAACGGCAGATTATCCTGTCGCCACGCAATGCTGAAATTGCCGCTCAATTGGCCGCGACCTATCAGTGTCAGGTGGCCTTATCCAATCAAGACCTAGTAGACGCAGCCGATATTGTTATATTGGCAGTACGTCCCGCTGACGTTGCAGAGGCATTAAACAGCATAACCTTAAGAGCAGATCAGCTATTATTATCCGTCGCTGCTGGTGTCACTTGTGCAGAACTTAGAGCGGCCCTTGGCAGCCAGAACCCTATTTTTCGCACTTCACTTATCTCTGGCGCTGCTTATAATACTGGCCCTATTCCTTTATATCCGGTTAACACGGAGCTAGCCCAGCTACTTGGCCCCTTGGGCGAGGTGGTGATTTGTGATTCGGAACAAGAGTTTGATTTGGCTTTAGCACCTATGTGTGCCAACGGCTGGATATATACATTGGTTGCTGCCCTTGAACAGCCTATGCTGGAGGCGGGTATGCCTGCTAGTAAAGCACGTAAACTGGTGGTGCAAGCCATTTTAGGCACTATGGCACATGTACAAAATCAACCCGAATTGGATTTACAGGCCGTGACCGAATCCATCGCCACTCCTGGCACCTTTACCAAAATGGGTTTAGATATATTACAGCAAGAGGATGCCTTTGCACCTTGGCAGAGTGCTATAAAAGCCTTATTAGCCAACTCTATTAATGCAACAGAGAAAGACAAAATAGAATGACAAATACACCACTTAAACCCGGCATCTATCGACACTTTAAAGGTAATCGCTATGAGGTGATTGACCTAGTTAAACATTCGGAAACCGAAGAAGCCTTAGTGTTATATCGGGCTTTATATGGGGAACGAGGCCTCTGGGTAAGGCCCCTAGCCATGTTTGTTGGTAACAAACAGCTAGACGATCAGGTGGTGCCGCGCTTTAGCTATGAGGGGCCGGCATAAGCGGCCCCGATCTATCACATTTACCAAGGGATAGGACTACCATCATAGTTAATAAAGTGGCCATTTTGGTCGGCGTTTAAGTTAGCGATAACCTTGGATAAGCCAGACACACTGGTTAATACATCAATAGAGCCATTAGGGCCGCCCATCTCCGTGCGCACCCAGCCTGGGCGGAGGCTAACCACGGTGATATCACG
>DNNY01000020.1 GCA_003497765.1 Oceanospirillaceae bacterium | reverse complement strand
CGTGCCCTACTCTATGAAGGTCGAGAAGTCTTTGTGCAGGTTGATAAGGAAGAGCGTGGCAGCATAGGCGCAGCATTAACCACTTTTATTAGTCTTGCCGTTCGTTACTTAGTTTTAATGCCCAATAATCCTCGTGCTGGTGGTATCTCTCGCCGCATTGAGGGTGAAGAACGCGCACAATTGCGTGAGGTAATGAGCGAACTAAGTGTACCTGATGAGGCTGGTGTTATCGTGCGTACTGCCGGCATCGGTCGCAGCTCGGAAGAATTACAATGGGATCTAGATTACCTACAACAACTATGGGATTCCATAACCCATGCTGCTGCCCAACGCCCAGCACCCTTCTTAATCTACCAAGAAAGCAACGTCATTATTCGCGCTATGCGTGACTACCTGCGTCAAGATATTGGTGAGGTATTGATTGACGAGGAAAAAGTATACCAAGATGTGCTTAATTTTGTGCAGCAGGTGATGCCTAGCTATCAAAACAAAATTAAGCTTTATCAGCAGGAAACGCCTTTATTTAATCGTTTCCAAATTGAATCTCAAATTGAAACCGCTTTCCAGCGTGAAGTCATTCTACCCTCTGGTGGGGCCATCGTTATTGACCCAACTGAAGCTCTAGTTTCCATTGATATCAACTCGGCAAGAGCTACCAAAGGCAGTGATATTGAGGAGACAGCCCTTAATACCAACCTCGAAGCCGCCGAAGAAATCGCCCGCCAACTTCGCCTCCGAGATATGGGCGGCTTAGTTGTTATCGACTTTATTGATATGGGTCCCATGCGCAATCAACGTGCCGTTGAAAATAAGCTTAGAGAAGCACTAAAACTTGATCGTGCTCGCGTGCAAGTGGGCCGTATCTCACGTTTTGGTCTGATGGAAATGTCTCGTCAACGCTTACGCCCTTCTCTTGGTGAGACTTCTGGTATCGTTTGTCCCCGCTGTAACGGCCAAGGCACTATACGTGACGTATCTTCTTTAGCTTTATCAATCATTCGTTTGATCAATGAAGAAGCTAGTAAAGAGCGTTCGGCAGAGATTCGTGCAGTATTGCCAGTTAATATGGCCACCTTTTTGTTGAACGAAAAACGTGATCAATTAATGGAAATTGAAAAGAGCAACAACCTTAGAGTTGTGGTAATTCCAAATCCCCATATGGATACACCACATTTTGAAGTTAGTCGTTTGCGTGATGATCATGAAGCCGTGCAAAGTGGCGAAACCAGCTATGAAATTGAGTTAGAGAGTCAGCAATTTAATGCTGAAGATTTTAACCAGCAAGCTCATGTTCCCGTAGAAAGAGCCGCTGTGCAATCGGTTAAACCAGCTCAGCCGGCCCCTTCACCAATGGCGAAAAAGACGCAAGTAACGACGGATAGTCAAGATAAATCCTCTGGACTTGGCAAACGTATTGTCAAAGCTTTGGGTAGTATCTTTAATAGTGCCCCAGCTGCAAGTGACAACGCCGCTATGTCTGAGAAGAAAAACCCTGCTGGCCAAACTAACAATCAACGTAAGCGCAATAACAGTGAAGACCGTAATGGTAATCGCAATAATCGCCGCAATGAGCGTAAGCGCAATAACAGAGATCAGAAGGCCAAGACTAACTCCTCTGAGCAAAGTAACGAGACAAACACTTCCCATAACGAAGAAAAACGTCAGAATCGTCGCAATGATAATCGTAAAAACGGTCGCAACCGGAATACTCAGAAGAAAGAACGTGCACCGGAAACTGTAGATCAGCAAGCCAATCATGAAGCTATTCCTGAGGAGGCATACGAATCAGCTGCTAACCGTACGCGTGAACAAAAACGTCGACGCGATCGCTCAGGTAAGCGTAGTGGTCGAAATCAAGAGGTCAGCACTGATGATAGTCCAGTGGTTACTGAGGAAGAGCAAATTATTGATCAAGCAGCTCAAGATGCTAGTCAAGAGCAAACTTCTGTAACAACTGAAGCTGCAATGGAATCAGCCCCGAGCAAACCAAGCCGTGCGCGCCGCAATACACGTAGCCGTAAACCAAAGGCTGTGGCTAACGATGACCAACAGGCCAGTAATGAGACGGTGGCATCAGCTGAGGTAACTGCTGAAAATAAAACTGAAATCACCGCTTCTGAGGCTCCAACTGCGTCGACATCTAAAGAGACCAAACCAGCTGCAGAAAAGGTTGTTGCTCCTGAAGCAACTGCAACCACTTCAGAAGACTCTGCAACAGAATCTTCACTAACAGCATCCCAGTCAGGTTCTGAGGCATCAGAGGAAAAAGCAGTAACTACAGACGAAAAGCCAGAACCAAAGCGTCGTCAACGTCGTCGGGCTGCCAATGATCCACGAGAAAAACGTCTTCGTGCTAAGGTTAAGGAAACTATTGAGCCAGACGTCACAAAGGCATCAGACTCTCCGAAACAGTCGTCAAAGCAGGCGACTGTCACTGAGCAAAAAGCTGAATCTGTCATAGCCTCAAGTGAGGTTAAAATAAAAGCTGAGGTTGTTCCCACAGAGCCTCGTGCTGCTGAACCTAATGCACCAGAAACAAACGCCTAATGCAATGATATCAAGGCATTAAAAAACCCACTTTAAAGTGGGTTTTTTTATTTTCTAAGACTATCTAATGATGGCAGCCTTAAGAATTTACTTGTGCTTATTTAACAGCAAATCCAGTTTGCTAGCCATACGTTGGTTATCATCTAGGCCTTGGAAAGGATTATCCACTTTTTTTACTTTCGCTTGCCCTTCTGGAATTGCTTTTTTATGGGTTGTGTTTTTACGTGACTTAGGCGGTCTGCGCACCGCACGTTTATCTTGCTTATTGTTGTTATTCTTTGGCTTACCAGGGCGCTGAGTTGGCAACTTACTTGCCGCATGAGCCGCTTCGCCTGCAGTAACTTGCCCAGCCTCTTCACCCAACAAGTCTACCCGTTTAGCACCTTCACTTTGCGCCCGTAAATAAGCATATATACGCACATAACTTGCCAAACCACGCTTGATTTTGTTCTGGCTTATTTTACCATCTACGACCAAATCTTCTTGTATACCAATTTTTAGGGGTTTAGGTTCACTCACCGAAAAAGTTTGCGGATAGTTTTCGCATAGTAATTGCACAGCCGCACGATTGGCAGCTCTACTTTTTGCTTTTTTGCGTTCAGCCGCTTCTTTGGCTACTGCTACAGGCGTCATTTCCTCTTGAGCAACAGACGTTTCGGTATTATTTTCGGCGATGGGTTCAGTTGTCTGGTTCATTCTTTGATTCATTAAGTTTGATTATTTAGGCATATTGGGTGATTAACCTTATGACCTAATTTCGTTATTTCGAGTTATCCATTTAAGTCGCTTAGGAAGCACAATGCTTACTAACTAACCCTCTAATATAACTTTAGCTGCTAAGGCTTGTTCAGAGTATTTATTGACTTTTTGTTGTAGCTCGGCTCCCTGCTGTTTTAACAACTGATACTGTTGACGCAGATCTTTTACTCGCTTACGATTGCCGACCAGCTCCTGCTCGGCTTGGCGCATAAGTACCTGTAGCTGCTCCAACAGTTGGGGAACGCTTTGGGATTGTGCTGCTCTCATCAAATATCCGTTGCCATAACGCTTCTCTGTGTATTAACGAATTGTACCCATTAACGCAGTGCCTAGCTATACTAGGAAGTGTAAATAGTCACTAATTTCTTAGTATTTTGTTTTATCTTACAAGGCCAGATAACAATATACTTGTGTTTCATGAACAACCTTGTCTATACTGAGTCTATCCGTAGTCAAATCAAAGCGCATTACCCTCCCATCCATTTGACTAGAGGAGATGGTTATGAAACCTCCCAAAGGACAAACTGACGAGATTAACACTAAGGTAGTGGATCTCTTTAGCGGTCAACCTTACAGCGGTAATGATGACCCCTTTATCGTCCGTTTAGCATCAGAATTGGACGGCTTCGAAGCACTCTACTCCGATTCCTACGGCACTCCCTCTCCAGGCCAAGAAGTATACAGCGTCAACATTCTGTTTTGGGCGCTTCTGAGCGACGGCTCTGTGGTTGGTATGATCCCTTGGTTTGACCGTTTGATTAGCTGCAATACCCTAAACCATCCAGATACTGGTTTTTTCTTGGGCTACTTTGACCCTGGTGTGGATGAGCTCTTTGCCGCCCCACCCGAACATAAACAGATTGAACTAGAGTCTGCTGCTAGTTATTTTGATTTTGAACCTAGCTCTGAGGACGTCATTATCCAAGAACTACCAGATACATCTGGCACACATGCCATTTTTTCTGCTGATCAGATGCAAAATTTTAATATGGCAGAAGTATTTAGCTGGCGCTTATTAAGTAATGGTAGAGTTCAGGCCATGGTTATTCATATAGATGATGTTGAGCGTTGGCCAGTATTATTGGGTGATAATGCCCTTATGGCTTGCGACGATAGTGACGACTTCTGTTGCTTCTTCCAATATCGAATCGCGGTAAAACTAAAACAGGACGATACGGATTTAAAAACATTACTAGAGCAGCTTACCTCCACCTAGTCCTGTAACAAAATAAGTTTAACTCAATAATATTTGGGCATTACTAAGTATGGTGCCCATTATTAACCTTTACGGATCATATATTGATAGTGCCCATCAACTTCGGTCTGACTAAGTAGTTCGTGGCCAAGAAAGAGACAAAACTTGGGTATATCTCTTGTGGTAGATGGGTCAGTAGCGAGCACTTGTAGTACCTGACCTGATTCAATATCGCTTATTTTATTATGCATTAACATCACTGGCTCAGGACAAAAAAGCCCTTTAGTATCAAGCACCTGGTCCGGTTTTATCGGTGAATTCATAGTTCAATAATATTCTCTAGCTAATGGCAGGCATTCTACCCTGAAAAAAACAAGTATACGACTGCTAAATGGGCGTTTTGGTTATTGAATCCAATGTCTAAACCACTTGGCACTTTGCTCGATCGCCTGCTGTTGTGTCATTGTGGCTTGCTTATAGGGATTAAAGCCGTGATCCATATGGGGCAGCCATTGGCAGCTAATAGAATTGGGTAATGATAAATTGGTTACTGTTGCTTGCGTGCCTAAAGCATCTCGGGTGCCCTGAATAATTAAGCCAGGCTTACGATTGGTTAATAAGTGTGCCACTCGCAGTTGGTCTGGTTTTTTTGGTGGGTGAAAAGGATACCCAAGAGCACACCAGCCTTTTATTTCGACGGCTATAGGTTCTTGTGCCAGCATACTCGCAATACGCCCACCCATAGATTTTCCCATTAACCATACTGGCTGCCCCTGGTCTAACAAAGCGACCCATTGGCGATACTCCTCAATAAGTTTTGGTATACGAGGCGGTGGGCGCCGACGGCCACTGGCGTGTATAGTTTGCATATAGGCATAGTCAAACAAGCTGACCCTAAAGCCCTCGTTAATCAGGGCGTCCGCCTGACGCTGCATAAATTCATGGCGCATCCCCACACCCGAACCATGGGCCAAAATTATATGTTCATTACCCTGGCCTCCTTGTAGGTAATCACCTAGGGGGGACTTACACCAATGTAATAAACTCGAAATATAATTAGTCGCCATAGATTACCGTTACAATAAAACACTTATTTTGTTAAAAAAGCTAAAAGAGTCTATCGAAGACTTCATTTGTAAAGTTTTCAAACCATCTCTCTAAATGGCTAGAACTCCATCATCAAAGCCCCTATATATGGCAGTAATAGTATAGATAGTTTTCTAAAACACCAGCCTTTAGTTTAATTTGGTATTTATACTGTAAATGTATCGCAAGTAAGATTGATTAGCGGTTAAAATTCTAGGATAATATGCCGCGCAAACCCCCCGCATTGTAGAGCTAACCAACTATAAATATAAAAGCCACTGCCACAGCAAGTATCTATAGGCTTGTGTGGTCGTTCTAGCGCTTGAATTACATAGTGGGTCTATTAAGGACACAGTAAGTAAGGATACACGAAGCAAGGTTAGCAGTAGCATGAATCGCCATGTTAACTGTTGGATTTTTGTAATTGTTTAGCTTTATAGCTCTGGCCATAGGCCGCAGTTGTTACAACGAATATTCCACAAGACCAAAGCAGAATGGTCTTGGAGTATTTATCTTTTAGCACTTAATGAGAAAAGACTATGAGTGAAACCACACCCGAAACTTATAACTACAAGGTAGTGCGCCAATTCGCTATCATGACAGTTGTTTGGGGTATCATCGGCATGTCCGTTGGTGTCTTAATTGCTGCTCAGCTAGTTTGGCCGGCTTTGAATTTCGATACTGCTTGGTTTAGTTTTGGCCGTTTACGCCCGTTGCACACCAATATAGTTATTTTTGCTTTTGGCGGTTGTGCCCTATTCTCCACTTCTTATTATGTTGTGCAACGTACCTGTCAGGTGCGTTTGTTCGCCGAACCCCTAGTTAAGTTTACCTTCTGGGGCTGGCAAGCGGTTATTGTTTTAGCCGCTATTACCTTACCTATGGGCCTTACCACCTCTAAGGAGTATGCCGAATTAGAATGGCCTATCGATATTCTCTTAGGTCTGGTTTGGATATCCTATGCCATTGTCTTCTTAGGTACTGTGGCAAAACGCAAAACCTCTCATATATATGTTGGTAATTGGTTCTATATGGCCTTTATTATTACGGTTGCTATTCTGCATATTGTTAACAGTGCCGCAATACCGGTTACGCTTACCAAGTCTTACTCGGCTTATGCAGGTACCGTCGATGCCATGGTGCAATGGTGGTACGGTCATAATGCCGTAGGCTTCTTCCTGACTGCAGGCTTCTTGGGCATTATGTATTACTTTGTACCAAAACAAGCTGAACGTCCCATTTTCTCTTATCGCTTATCCGTTGTTCACTTCTGGGCTTTGATTGCGACTTATATGTGGGCTGGTGGACATCACTTGCACTACTCTGCTCTACCTGACTGGACTCAATCTGTGGGTATGGTCATGTCACTTATTCTCTTGGCACCTTCTTGGGGTGGCATGATAAACGGCATGATGACCTTATCTGGCGCTTGGCATAAATTACGTACCGATCCTATTCTGCGCTTCTTAGTGGTGTCTCTGTCTTTCTATGGCATGTCTACCTTTGAGGGCCCAATGATGGCAATCAAAACCGTAAATGCCCTGTCCCATAATACAGACTGGACTATCGGCCACGTGCATTCTGGTGCTCTGGGCTGGGTAGCGATGATTTCTATCGGTGCCGTTTACCATATGATTCCGAAGGTATTTGGTAAATCTGCTATGTACAGTACCAAGCTTATTAACACTCACTTTTGGTTAGCCACTGTTGGTGTCGTACTTTATATAGCTGCCATGTGGGTAAATGGTATTTTGCAAGGCCTGATGTGGCGTGCAGTTAACCAAGACGGCACCCTAACCTATAGCTTTGTTGAATCTCTGGAAGCCAGCCATTTCGGATATGTTGTGCGTGTCATTGGCGGGGCTTTCTTCCTAAGCGGTATGCTGGTTATGGCATACAACATTTGGCAAACCGTGCGCAGTGAAGAAACTGAGCCGGCCCTTGCTCCATCTGCTGTATAAGGAATTGCCATTATGATTAAACATGAAATCATTGAAAAGAATATCAGCCTGATGGTGCTCTTGATCATTATCGTTATCAGCGGTGGTGGTTTGGCCGAAATCGTGCCATTATTTTTCCAAAAAGAAACCACCACGCCGGTGGCTGGTCTGCGCGTATTAACGCCATTAGAACTAGAAGGACGTGATATCTATATTCGTGAGGGTTGTCACGTTTGTCACACCCAACAGATTCGTCCTTTCCGCGCGGAAACTGAACGCTACGGTCATTACTCCGTGGCCGGTGAGTTTGTCTATGATCACCCCTTCCTATGGGGTTCTAAGCGCACCGGACCTGACCTAGCCAGGGTGGGTGGTCGCTACTCCGATGATTGGCACCGAGCCCACCTTTATAATCCACGTGACGTGGTACCTGAGTCCATTATGCCGTCTTACCCTTGGCTGTTTAGCAATAAGCTAACAGGCGAAAATACGGCGGCTAAAATGGAGGCACTGCGTGTTGTGGGTGTTCCTTTCACCGATACAGCCATTGCTAATGCTGAAGCTGATGTGAAGGGCAAAACAGAGATTACTGCTCTGGTTGCCTATCTACAACAACTTGGCACAGTAATGTCAAACAGGCGTTAATTATGTCCTACGATAGCTACGGCCCATACATAGTTGTAATTATGCTGATTACGTTTATCGGCCTCTATGCATGGGTACTCAGTCCCAAACGTACCAAAGGTTTTAACGAAGCTGCCAACCTACCCTTCGCTGATGAAGAGAAGGCCAAGGAACAAAATGGAGACATAAAGCATGACTAGTTTTTGGAGTCTATGGATTTCTTTTATCACCTTAGCTGTTATTTTTGGCTGCTTGATTCTTGTGGTTCGTACCCGCCGCAGTGAAGTATATAAAGAGACCACAACCGAAACCATGCATCATTCTTTTGATGGTATTGAGGAACTAGATAACCCCCTGCCGCGCTGGTGGTTCAATATGTTTATCATTACTGTTGTATTTTCTGTGGTGTATCTATTCTTGTATCCAGGACTAGGTAGTTACAAAGGTTATCTAAACTGGACCAGTTATAATCAGTGGGAAGAGGAAATGGCTCACGCTGAGGAACACTACCAGCCAGTCTTTGCCCAATACTCTAATTTAGCCATCGAAGATATTGCCAATAACGATACTGCACGACTCATGGGGCAGCGTATGTTTAACAATAACTGTGCTGTTTGTCATGGCCAGGGTGGTGTTGGCGCTTATGGTTTTCCAAACTTAGCTGACAATGATTGGTTGTATGGTGGCGATGGCGCCACTATCAAAGCCACTCTTCTTTATGGTCGAAAGGGTGCCATGCCACCTTGGTTAGATATTTTAGGTGAAGATGGTGTTCGTAATGTTACCTCCTATGTACTCAGCTTAAGTGGCCAAGAAGTCAATGCTCAAGCGGCAGCCCAAGGCCAAACCACCTATCAAGCTATGTGTGTAGCCTGTCATGGTAGTGAAGGTAAAGGTAATTTAACTTTAGGCGCCCCTAATCTAACAGATAATATTTGGTTATATGGTGGCAGTTTTGAACAGATTGCTCACACTATTCGTCAGGGTCGTAATGGGGTTATGCCATCCCATGGTGAACTTCTAAGTGAAGATAAGATAAATCTGATTTCTGGTTACGTATATAGTTTGTCTAATTGATAAGCTTTGAGGCCTCGATTGAGAAAATATTGCTCATCAAGGCCTTAAACTCAACTGTGTCATAACAATAATAAAATAGCGCATAAAGCACATAGGCTGAGTTTGCGTTGTTTATGTTGTGAGCATTGCTCGATAAAATTGCAGGTCAAGTATGGAAAAGATTCCTACCAAGCAAATTGACACTGAGCCTGAAAAGCAATACATAGATCTCTATGCGAAAAGTGAGAGAATTTATGTGCGAGCTTATCGGGGATTTTATCGTAACCTACGTAATATCAGTGCCTGGGCACTGTTACTTATTTATTTTCTCGCTCCATGGCTAAGTTGGGATGACCGCCAAGCCATTTTATTTGATTTACCTGCTCGTCAGTTCCATATTTTTTCTCTTACCTTTTGGCCTCAAGATTTTGGTTTATTAAGTGGGCTATTAATTCTTTTTGCTTTTGGGCTGTTTTTTGTCACCGTTTTTGCTGGCCGCGTTTGGTGCGGTTATACCTGCTTTCAAACCGTGTGGACCTACTTCTTTATGTGGGCGGAAGAATTTGCCGAAGGTAGTCGTAACGCACGCGTCAAACTGGATAAACAACCTATGAGTGTTACCAAGTTTCGCAAGAAATTGGTTAAGCATAGTCTTTGGGTATTGATCGCAGCAGCCACAGCCATTACCTTTATTGGTTATTTCACCCCCATCAAAGAACTCTTTGGTAAATTTTCTGGGCTGGCATTTGGCCCCTGGGAAACTTGGTGGTTAATCTTTTTCACTGTTGCCACCTATATGAACGCCGGCTATATGCGTGAGCAGGTATGTAAGTATATGTGCCCCTATGCCCGCTTCCAGAGTGTTATGTTCGATCCTGACACCCTGATTGTCACTTATGACAAAGCCCGTGGTGAGCCTCGTGGTAAAGGCTCACGCCAAGATCCTAGTGAAGATGCTCTCGGTGATTGTGTAGACTGTGATATCTGTGTTGCCGTATGCCCTGTCGGTATCGATATCCGTGATGGTCTGCAATATGAATGTATCTCTTGTGCCGCCTGTATTGACGGTTGTAATGAGGTGATGGAAAGTCTTGGCAAGCCCAAGGGCTTAGTGCGCTATGCCACTGAAAACGTGCTCGATGGCAAAAGCTATCGATTACTACGTCCCCGCTTTCTTGGCTATGGTGTAGCCGTGTTAGCTATTACGACTTATATTGTGTTGCAGTTGGTGGCGCGTATTCCCATCGAAGTAGACCTGATGCGTGACCGCCAAAGTCTCTTTCGTGATCTAGGCAATGGCGTAATTGAAAACACTTATCGCCTTAAAGTATCAAATAAAAGTCAGAGCCCTATCAGTATTCGTGTTGACTTAAATGATATTGAAAACTACCAGTTGTTAGGCAAACAAGAGCTCACTATCGCGCCCAATGCTACCATTGAAGAGATATTACGTATTCAGATTCATACCGATGAACTTAGTAGTTCTAATACCGATATTACATTTGCTGTAAAATCACCTGATGATAAGTCCATTAGTGTCGTGCAAGAATCACGCTTTCTGGCACCCATAAACCAAGTACTATAAGTGGAGTTACAATGACTGAGACCTCTGAAGCACTGAAACCATGGTATAAACAGCCATGGTTGTGGTTTATCTTAGCACCCCTATTTGCGGTTATGATCTTTGCTACTAGTTACGCTTATTTATCGGTGGTAACTTTCGATGGTATGGTAAAAGGGGATTATGCCAAAAATGCCAAAAGCTTTAATATGGATCATAAACGCTTAGAAAAAGCAGCCGAGCTTGGTTTAACAGCTAATCTGATTTTTGACGATATCACGGGTGATTTACGTCTCGAATTAAATGCCGCTGATACTAGCCCATTGTCATTAACTGAATTAACTCTGCTAGTTATTCATCCAACCGTGGCAAATCTTGATCAGGATCTCGTTATGGCGCGCCGACCCGATGGCCATTTTTATAGCTCCCTAAATAAAAATATTACTGGTAAGCGTTATCTACACCTAATGGATCAAGCCAAAAACTGGCGTATGACCACTGAGGTAACGACTCCTTGGCCAGCCAATATCGGCTTTATACCGAACGTGCCTTAACCCAGCCTATTATGTCTATGTCTGACTGCTTTCATTGTGGCGAACCTGTTCCCCATGATGCCCATTATCAAATACAGCTGGATGGCGTGCAGCAGCCAGTTTGTTGTATTGGATGTCAGACCGTAGCTAATACTATTATCGATCAGCAGTTAGGTGATTATTACCGTCATCGTGAGTTAAGTCGTGCTAATAGCCCTAGTTTACCACCTAATATTAATATTGAAGTTAGTGGTATGGCTATTTGGCAAGCCTATGATGACCAAGATGTACAAAATGCCTTTGTTCGCAGCCCCAAGGATCAGGAAAGGGAAACAGAGCTAGTCATTGATGGCCTGACCTGTGCCGCTTGTGTCTGGTTGTTAAACCAACACCTCAGCAAACAGCCGGGTATCCTTCACTTCAACGTTAATCTGACTACCCAACGCGCCTATGTTCATTGGCAGCAAGATACCATTAAACTAAGTCAAATAATGGCTGCTATTGACAGTATTGGTTATCGCCCTAGTCCCTATCAAGCCAGCATTGCTGCCAAACGCAAAGCCAAAGATAAGCGCCAAACGATTTTACGAATTGGTATAGCTGGACTCAGTGCCGCCCAAGTAATGATGTTGTCTTTTGGTATGTATGCCGGTATGGCTCAGGGTATGGAAGTGAATTATATGCACTTTATACGTTGGGCAGCCCTAGTACTATCGACACCAGTGGTTTTGTATTCGGCCGCACCCTTTTTTCAGGCAGCATGGCGCGCCTTAAAAAATCGTCACTTGGTTATGGATGTACCCGTCGCTTTAGCCATTGGTGCTGCCTATATAGCAAGTGTAT
>DNNY01000114.1:2996-3281 GCA_003497765.1 Oceanospirillaceae bacterium | reverse complement strand
ATACTAATGGTGACTTCCATTTACAAACCCAAGTTAATGTCTATGCTGCCTATCATCAGGCCTGTGAGCGCGCTGGCTTAGTAGATTTTGGAGAGCTATTGTTGCGTTGCTATGAATTATGGCTACAAAATCCAGCCTTACTTGCCCACTATCAAGGGCGCTTTAAACATATTCTGGTAGACGAATTTCAAGATACTAATACTATCCAATATGCATGGCTACGTGTCTTGGCAGGCCAAAATGTGCACGTGATGGCAGTTGGCGATGATGACCAATCCATTTATG
>DNNY01000114.1:0-2761 GCA_003497765.1 Oceanospirillaceae bacterium | reverse complement strand
GATGATGACCAATCCATTTATGGCTGGCGCGGTGCAAAAATTGAAAATATTCAGCAATTTGAGGGTGATTTTGGCCACACTGTTAACGTTCGCCTAGAGCAAAACTATCGCTCTACGGGCACTATCTTAAAGGCCGCCAATGGCTTAATTAGTAATAATCAGGGGCGCTTAGGCAAAAACCTGTGGACTGAAGGTAGTGATGGTGAGGCCATTTCTCTCTACGCTGCATTTAATGAAATGGACGAGGCCAGATTTATTGTTGACCAAATTAGTCAATGGCAGTCTGGAGGCGGTCAACGTTCTGAGTGTGCCATTCTCTATCGTTCAAACGCCCAATCACGGGTTTTGGAAGAAGCCTTGATTAGAGCCAATATGCCTTACCGCATTTATGGTGGCCAGCGCTTCTACGACCGCTTAGAGATTCGTAATGCTCTCGCCTACTTGCGCTTAATCCATAGTCGTAATGATGATGCCGCCATGGAGCGAGTATTTAATGTCCCAACTCGTGGTATTGGTGCCGCCACAGTTGCCAAAATACGTGACCATGCTCGCAGTGAAGGCTGTTCTATGTGGGATGCTAGTCAGCAAATACTAGCAACCAATGTGTTACCGACCCGCGCCCATAATGCCGTTGATAGTTTTATGAAGTTAATTACTAGGCTGGCGGAAGATACAGCGGAAGCCCACTTACATGAATTGGTCGACCATGTTATTCAACAATCAGGGCTTATCCAACATCATCTTAAGGAAAAGGGCGAAAAGGCCCAAACGCGCATTGATAACCTTAATGAGCTAGTCAGTGCAGCAAAAAGCTTTGCTAGTGGCTGGAGTCCAGTACAAGAATCTGCCGACCCAGATGGCGACCTTGATCCCCAAGCTACTACGCCCTTAGGTGCTATGCTGGATCAAGCCGCTTTGGATGCAGGAGAACAGCAAGCTGATGAGTCTGAAGATAGTGTGCAATTAATGACGCTCCATTCGGCCAAAGGTTTGGAGTTTCCTATGGTATTTCTGGCTGGAGTAGAAGAAGGCTTGTTCCCCCATAAGATGTCCTTGGAAGAAGGTGGTCGCTTAGAAGAAGAGCGCCGCCTCTGCTACGTTGGCATTACCCGTGCTATGCAAAAGCTATTTATTACCTATGCCGAAAGTCGGCGCTTACATGGCCAGGATACCTTTAATCGACCCTCCCGTTTTATTGGTGAATTACCCGATGAGTTGCTCGAAGAGGTGCGCTTAAAGTCCAGCATTAGCCGTCCAGTAACGGCTGCTCACTCTACTGCGCCAAAGTATGATCGCTGGGGCCGCCACCAAGCATTGGAAACGCCAGCCATTGCCCTTGGGCAAATGGTGCGTCATCCTATGTTCGGTATTGGTACCGTGGTAAATGCCGAAGGCGCTGGTCCTCAGGCTAGAGTGCAAGTGAATTTTGAAACAGAAGGAAGCAAATGGCTGGTGCTGGCCTATGCTAAGTTAGAAAATCTTTAGCTAGCCACTTCCAGCATAAAGGTCACTGGACCATCGTTACATAGACTTACTTGCATATCCGCACCAAACTCTCCCGTTTGTATAGGCAGTGTTAAGGCTGCCCGTGTATGGAAGTATTGAT
This sequence comes from Oceanospirillaceae bacterium, assembly GCA_003497765.1. Lineage (GTDB taxonomy): Bacteria > Pseudomonadota > Gammaproteobacteria > Pseudomonadales > Balneatricaceae > Njordibacter. Next base: position 1,155 of record DNNY01000114.1, on the reverse strand, counting down.
ACAATTCCTCAGCCAAAGCTGGCGCTGCCGCACTAGTAAAGCTAGGACGCATACCCTTTTGAGTTGAAGCGGATAAAGTAAACTGACTTACCACCAACAAACTGCCCCCCGCTTGTTGCACATTATTATTCATGCGCCCTTCTTGATCGGCAAAAATGCGGTAATGTAACACTTTATGCAGTAGCTTATCAGCCGTGCTTTTATCATCGCCACGGTCAACACCCAAAAGAACCAATAGGCCGGGCCCAATTTTACCTACGGTGTTACCAGCAACATCAACTTGGGCATGGGAAACACGTTGAATTAAAGCTTTCATAATTGTCCAAATATTAAATAAAATTAACCCAGTTTTGGGGCAAAGGAGCGCGTAGCACTGACTAGATTATCAATAATGCCAGGTTCCATTTGGCTATGTCCGGCATCACGGACAATATGTAATTCACTGGCAGGCCATTGATCATAGAGTAATTGTGCCTGCTCCATTGGACACACCATATCGTAGCGGCCGTGAACAATAATACCGGGGATATCTTTAATAGCTGCCATATTTTGCAAAATCTGATTGTCGGTCAAAAAACAATCATGGTACCCGTAATGACACTCAATCGAGGCAATAGCTAAAGCATCGCGCAGGTCACTTGGGGTGTCACAAACAATACGCCTTGGTTCTAAGGTCGAAATATGTGCTTCCCAAATAGCCCAGGCTTTGGCTGCTGCCAGGCGTCGCAGCTCATCTTTACCCGTTAACAGCTGATAATAATAAGCCACCAGATTATGCTGCTGATCCGGCGGCACTAGGCTAATAAAATCACGCCAATAGTCAGCAAAAATACGATTGGCACCACCAGCTTCAAATAACCACTGGAAATCCTGAGGCCGGCCCAAAAAAATACCCCGTAATATCATGCCACGCACTCGCTGTGGGTGCATCTGCGCATATACTAAGGACAGGGTTGACCCCCAAGAACCACCAAAGACATGCCATGTTTCAATATCGAAATGCTTGCGAAGAGCCTCGATATCTGAGACGAGATGCATGGTTGTGTTGTCTTCGAGATCAGCATAGGGCGTTGATTTACCACAGCCTCGCTGATCAAACTGGATAATGTTCCATTTCTGTGGATCGAAATATTGCCGATATGAAGGTTGACTTCC
>DNNY01000040.1 GCA_003497765.1 Oceanospirillaceae bacterium | reverse complement strand
AACCAACCTGCTGCCCCAAAGGCACTTGTAACTCTTCCGCAATCCGTTGTGCCACAGTGCGTGCGGCCAAGCGCCTTGGTTGCGTATGCCCAATTAAACCCCGCACTCCTTGGCCTGCTTCAAGGCATAATTTGGGTAATTGGGTGGTTTTACCGGAACCCGTTTCCCCTGCTAGAACAACCACTTGATTGTCACGTATCAGTTCAACTAACTTATCTCGTTGGCTGGCAACAGGTAAATCAGGGTAGGTAATTTTTGGTGTAGCAGCAGACCGCTGTTGGTAGTTAGTCGCTGACTGTTGCCACTGGGATTCTAACCTTGACTGCAAGTGATCAGTAGGTTGTTGGCGTTTTATCCGCTGAGCAATTTTGGCATCCAGCCTTTGCAAGGCTGGTATGTCTTTAGCAAGACATTGGGAAAGATCAACAGACATAGGGTTTTATATATAATCCAGTGCATCACGCAGCTTATTGCGTAACGCCAATGACGTTCAAACACACCGGATTATAATGAAACCCCAGAGTCTTTAGTAACGGTTTAATCCCGTAAGGCGCGCCGCAAAATCTTACCAACATTGGTTTTTGGCAATTCATCACGGAATTCAACTAATTTAGGCACCTTGTAGGCTGTCATATGTTCCCGACAATAGGCGGTAACATCTTCTGCTGTTAGCTCTGGATTGGAGGTCACTACAAACAGTTTTACTGCTTCACCGGACTCTTCATGGGGGACACCCACTGCCGCACATTCTACTATATCAGGATGCTGACTGGCCAGATCGTCAATTTCATTAGGATAGACATTAAAGCCAGAGACGATAATCATATCTTTGATGCGGTCAACCAAACGCACAAAACCATCATCAGAAATAATCGCTACATCACCCGTTTTAAACCAATCATCTAACATCACTTCTGCGGTGGCTTCGGGTCGATTCCAGTAACCAGCCATAACCTGAGGCCCGCGGATACACAATTCACCTTCTTCACCATTTGGGAGTGGTTGTCCATTATCATCAATAACCATCAGCTCGGTATTTAAAATCGGTTTACCGATATAGCCAACGCGAGGATCATCGTGCGGGTTTAGGGTGACTACTGGCGATGTTTCCGTTAAGCCATAACCTTCACGAATAGCACAACCCGTTACTGACTGCCAACGATCCGCTGCTGCATGAGTCAATGCCATACCACCGGAAAGGGTCTGTTTTAGATTACTAAAGTCTAATTTGGCAAAATCTGGGTTATTACATAAGGCGACAAATAGGGTATTAAGCCCCGCAAAAGAACTAAATTTATGTTTACCTAATTCTTTTACGAATCCCGGAATATCTCTTGGATTAGGGATAAGCACCAGATGATGACCACAATCAGCCATAACTAAACTTAAGGTAAAGGCATAGATATGGTACAGGGGCAAAGGTGCGATAACGATTTCACTTTCGCCTGGCAAATCTTCTTTGACACTGGCCCTCACTTGCAACATATTGGCCACCAAATTACGATGTAACAACTGGGCACCTTTGGAAACGCCAGTGGTACCGCCGGTATATTGCAATGCGGCTGTATCATCAAGTGTGGTCGCTACTGGCTTTGCCGGTTGCGCACTGCCCATAGACAATGCCTTACGGAAGCTAAGCGCTTGTGGCAAGTTAAAGGGAGGCACCAGCTTCTTCACTTTTTTGACGACTGTATTAATTAACAAGCGCTTGGCAAAAGGATGCATATCTGCCAATTCAGTGACTAATACAGTACCGATATTGGTCTTGGGTAAAACCTCTTCTGCCAAATGAGCCATATTGGCTAATATCAACAGTGCTTTAGCACCTGAGTCATTAAATTGGTGTTCCATTTCCCGAGCTGTGTACAAGGGATTAGTGTTAACCACTACCATACCAGCGCGCATGGCACCAAACACGGCAATGGGGAATTGCAAAACATTCGGTAGTTGTATGGCTATACGATCACCTGGTTCTAGGTAGGTGTGGTTTTGCAGGTAAGAAGCAAATTGCGCACTTAAACGATCCATATCGTTAAAACTTAGAGTCAAGCCCATACATGAGAAAGCGGGTTTATCACCATAGCGTTCACAGGCTTCATTGAAAATCTCAGTAATAGACTGGTAAGATTCCAAATTGATAGCATCAGCGGTCATAATAAAGATCCTATTATTGTTATATTCGTCATAAGTGCAATTATTCTACACCCTCATACCCAGAAGGCAAAGAGTATTTAAACACTTGTTTAATTTTTTATTCAACCACCTTGCCATCCCTAAGTACTAAGAGACTGCCAGGCTGCATTGTATGCCAATCTTCATTATCGGTAAGTGGCTCTGTAGCTACCACCGTGACCACATCGTTTGGAGTCGTTTGCGTACCAAAATCTACCTGCATATCGGCATCCTTTAAGCAGGCCTCACCAAAGGGGGCACGGCGGGTAATCCAGCTAAGTTTAGTGGAACAGTAGCAATATAGATGCTCACCGTCGGATAAAAGTATATTCGCCACTCCTAAACTATGCAGGTAGTCCATACGCTGCTGCAAAAACAACCTCACTGGCCACGGGTCGGAAGGTGGTTTAGGAAAGGCACTACGTAATTCACCCAGTAACCAACAAAATAGATATTCACTATCTGTATTGCCTACGGGTAAGTATTGCTGCAAAGTCAGGTGCTCATAGTTTTTAATTTGCCCATTATGGGCAAAGGTCCAATGACGTCCCCATAATTCACGCTGAAAAGGATGGGTATTTTCTAGAGACACAGCGCCCATATTAGCCTGACGAATATGACTAATAACCACATGTGACTTCATAGCATGTCGTTGTACTAACTGAGCAACTTGAGAGTCAACACTTGGTTGGGGGTCATGGAAAGAACGAGCGCCTTTGCCAACATAAAAGGTGATCCCCCAACCATCAGCGTGTGGGCCAACTCCCCCGCCACGTTGCATCAAACCAGTAAAGCTAAAACAGATATCCGTAGGTACGTTGGCACTCATACCCATTAGTTCACACATAGTAAGACCTATACTTGGGGTTCGTGTTCATCTGGTGCGGTGCTATCTGGCTTTTGCACTGAACGCTTTATACGGTACCAGATCATACTCACGACCAGTATTAACAACAGAATTCCCAATAGGGCAATACGATTATCTATTTCTGATTTGGCTGGCTGCACTTCTATTGTCACATCAGTCACATCAGGCACCGAAGCAGTGGGCGCCTGTAAATCACTTACAGTTGTGTCAACAGCATCAACTTGATCTACCGCTGGCTCATCCATTAAAGCCTGCATCGCTTGCGTAGGCTTTTCTTCACTTATCGCAACAGGGGCTGCCTCAGTGGCAGTGGCTGATCCAGTATTGACTTCAATAACCTGAGCCTCTGGCAAGTCTTCCACGGCAACAGACTGAGCTTGTTGCTGCTGTGCCACTTGTGTAGGGGTTAATATACTTATTTCCGCCATTGGCACGGTGTAAGAAACAGGTTCACCTTGTAAAGTCACCCCTTGCAGATTTAGTGATAGGGATTGGAGAGGCTCCTCCTCTTGCCAACTCCCCTGCCATTTATCAACTTTTAGACCAATGGATTTTTGCCATCTATTACCTGCGGCATCTTGTCCAGTGACAGTTACATAGCTGGCATCTAAATCTAATTGCTTAAACAATGGTATTACCGATACTTCGTATTGCAATACCTCTGCCATTTGCTGTTGGGTTATTGTGTATTCTACAGGTGGATGAACACGCAAACTGCGCTCTACTTCTTGGGCCATTTCGGGATGTAGCAAGCGGGAACGCAGACGATATAATCCCAATTCTTGCTGAGCAGGCATAGCAATCTTTGTAGCAGCAGTTGTAACAGCAACTAACTGCTCCCATTGCAACTGTTGTTGTTCATTCTCAAGACTAAGCTGCAAACTGAACTCGGATAGTAATGCTGGATCTTTTAGTGGCCCCTGTGCATCAGCCAATATTACTTCTAAGGAGGTGGACTGACCTAAATAAATATTGGTACTGGGTAAGCGCAAATCCATATTGAGCTGACCCTTAACATTCACCCTAGTCACTTCAGCTTCGGCAGATGTGACGGCCCAAGTACCTCGTTCTGGTTCTTGCACTTTTACCACATCATGAGTACTAGACTCTTGCCAATCAATTTCCTGACTAGCTTCCGTAGCACTGATAACCTCACCATCTGGGCTTTGTAAAGCAACCTCCTGACTACCCTTCTTTTCTACCACAACAGTAATGCTTTCGACGTCACTATTGACTACAAAAGACTGTCTATCTTCAGATACGGGTGCCTGCTGGGTCAGCACACTGTTATCCAATGCACGTAAAAAGATATCTAGTAATTGATTAGCATTTTCCGCCACAGCAAACAGGCCATCGGTCCTTCTGGCAATATCACTAAGGGTCTTTTCATCAGCCGCGTAGGATAAACCTATAGCATGGACTAACGCCCCAGCTTCTACGTATTGTTGAGTAATATGCTGTAAAAGATCATTGCGAGCACGAATATTCACCACTTCGTTTTTCGCAATATCAACCATGCCGTCGGTTAATAAAATGACATGCAATTTACGCTTACTATCAGTAGCTTGTTGGCCAAAAGCGGCGGCTTGCAAGGCCCCACCAATATCGGTGTACTGTCCATCAGAGCGAATATTTTGTGCCGCTGCCAAAGCTAACTCACGCCATTGATCATCAATTGGGCCATGGGGCACGACTAGATTAGCATCGTCAGCAAACTCCCAAACCCCAGCTTGCGCTTGTTCGGGTAGTAGTTGCGTTAATACTTGCAGGGCTGGGACACGTAGATTTAAGGGGTCGGTTTGTTTCATACTACCTGAGACATCGACCAGAATGCGGATATCTATTTGATTATCAAGTTGTTGATTAGTATTGTCTGTTTGCGCAATAACTTGGTTGGCGTTGAGCAATAGATAGGCGAACAAAAGCAGGTAAATTACAAAGGAGGAAAGCAATATATTCAATGAGCTTAGTCGCGAAAAAATTGTCATGATCTTTATGTCCAATTGATTACTGACATCGGACATGCTTTTCCCCGAGCTAATGATCTTCTAACAGTAGCTTGGGGGTATTTGAATGAGTATGTCTAAGCAGACATTTTGGTCTATGTGCAAACCAGTTCCAAACACCAATAAAGCGATTAACTAATGTCGAGTAATTGATCCTGATTGTTGTTAGTCTGATCTAACCTTAACAAAAATTGCATACAATAACTATGACTATAGGAGTGCAATAGCCATACTTTTTTATTCATCCAGTTGGTGGATCTCTATAATATACTCACCCCAGCGGTCTGGTGATACTTTACGTTCTGATATGGCCCACTTTTTAACTGTCATCCCTGCCTTAATGGGACTTTTTGCATCGCCACTTTGTAAGGGATGCCAAGCTGGCAAATCTTGTCCTGCAGCTACTAATCTATAGCCACAAGTTTCTGGCAACCAATCAAAGTCGGCCACATTAGCCGCTGAAACTTTAGTGCAATCTGGCACTTTTTCCTGCCGCTGTTCATACACCTGACAACGACAAGTCTTAAGATCCAAATACTCACATGCAACACTGGTGTGGTATATCAATGGCGCTTCGTCATCAATGATTTTTTGCAAGCAACATTTACCACAGCCATCACAAAGTGACTCCCATTGCTGGTCGGTCATATCTTCAACGGCGGTGTTAAGCCAGAACTTATTCATTGCTTGCACAACTCATTTAATAGGTCGGGTTAACTGGTGCTTTATAAAGATCTAACAAATACTCATCACGGGTGGGTGGCATTTGTAAGTAGTAGCCTTTGTCAGCGATGGTATTAAGTATTTCTCCCGCATCGGCCCGCGCCAGTTTTTTCTCTGGGGTTAGCAACATATCCATAATGTGCTGGGCTTTGCCAAAAATCTGCATTAGGCTTTCAGGAACTTCACTTAGACCCTTAGTTTTAGCCACATATAAATACATTTCATCTTTTTTGCTACTGCGATAAATAGAGCAAATTAATTTTTCTTGGCTCATGGCCACCTCTAAATTTGATTAAATAGGTCTTGCACTGGTTGTTGCAATAGCTCAGCGCGCCAACCTTGCCATAGTTTGGGCAGTATAAATGCCTGTGATTGACGATGATATTCAAATAATTCTAAAAGTTCTTTTTTACGCACTAATAGTTGCGGAATTAGGTCGTGCTCTTGAGCCAAAGTATTAATACAAGACTGCAGTTTTTTAAGACTTTTTTGTTCAACTTTACTAAGTGGCAATGGTAAAGAAGCTGGAACACCTTGCTTATCCTCAGTAAAGATCTCATTTGCCTGATCTAAGATTTCCAGAACGGCCTTGCCATAGCGGCGCAGATTACTGGGCCGTATATCCTGAATAGAAGCCAAGCTATGTAACTTTTGCGGATTACGCTTGGCTATATCCAATAAGCTGCTATCTTTTAAAATAAAAGCACGGGGTATATCAAGCTCTCTAGCCTGGAGTTCACGCCACCCGGCTAATTTTTGTAAGCGCAATAATTCGACCCCTTGCAAGCGCCAAGCCTGCTTTATACTTACATAACTTTTTGCTGGGTCAAGGGGTGGTTTGGCAATAGCCAAAGCCTGCATATCAGCCTTAAACCAGTGCCACTTAGCCTGTGCTTCTAATTGCTCTGTTAAACGGCTAAAGCATTGTAAAAGCAATGATACGTCTAAAGCTGCATAGTGGCACTGGGAATTGGTTAAAGGACGCTGTAGCCAATCAGACCGCGTCTCCCCTTTTTCCAACTCAATATCCAAGAGGGTGCTGACCATATTTTGCAAACCTATGGACAAACCATGACCCACAAAAGCTGCAGCCACTTGGGTATCCATAATAGGCGAGGGAATTAAGCCAAGCCAGTGACGAAACACTTCCAGATCCTCCGCACAAGCATGCAGCACTTTCACTGTCTGTGGGCTGATCAGTAAGCTTTTCAGTGGTTGCCAGTCATCAATATTTAGAGGGTCAATTAAATAAGTACGATCCCCATCGGATAGTTGCACGAGGCCGACTTTTGGATAAAAAGTGTCGACGCGCATAAATTCAGTGTCCAGTGCTACCTGACTAGCCTGATAAAGATACTCACAGGCACTTATAAGATCGGCATTGGTATCTACATATATATACGCTGTAGAGGCAACTACCATGCTTTGCGTCCAGCAAAGGCATGAGCTAAGGTCCCACTATCCACATATTCAAGTTCCCCACCAATGGGCACTCCATGGGCTATGCGAGTTACGGCAATAGCCTCACTGTTGGGTAAAGATTTAATATGTTCATGGATAAAATGTGCTGTGGCCTCACCTTCAACGGTTGGATTAGTGGCTATTATCACTTCTTGCACAGCAATATCTGTGTTTGCGTTATGTATCCGTGCAAATAAATCGGGTAGGCCCAAGGCTTCTGGACCGATACCGTCTAAGGGGGACAGATGCCCCATCAACACAAAATACAAGCCATTGTAGCCAGTTGACTGGTCAACAGCCAAAACATCGGCTGGGGTTTCTACAATACACAATTTATGAGCATCGCGACGAGGACTAGAACAGATTGGACATATCTCTGCTTCACTATGATTCCGACACATCTTACAGCGACCAACATGCTCTACAGCAGCCAATAAACTTTGGGCTAAATTGCTGGCACCTTGGCGATCACGCTCAAGCAGTTGAAGGGCCATGCGCTGAGCAGATTTGCGTCCCACTCCAGGCAGACAGCGGAGAGACTCAATGAGTTCATCTATTAGCGGGCTAAATGACATAATTTATATGGCTAGTTTAGAAAGGCATTTTAAAGCCAGGAGGTATACCCATCCCAGCCGTCATATCCGACATACTTGCTTGTTGTGCGGATTCAATTTTTCGTACTGCATCATTAACAGCCGCTGCCAACAAATCTTCCAGCATTTCTTTATCTTCTGTCATAAGGCTGTCATCAATGCTGACACGTTTAACATCATGGCGACCATTCATAACGATTTGCACCAGACCAGCACCAGCACTACCCGTGGTTTCTGCTTCAGCTAGTTTTTGTTGAGCTTCTTGCATTTGTTCTTGCATTTTTTGGGCTTGCTTCATCAAGTTGCCCATACCACCTTTCAACATAATTTTTCTCTAGTTAATTGAGGAATTAATTAATACAGGATATCTATTCTTTAAAATTTTGTACTGGCTTAACGCTAGACAGGTCTAATTGACCATTAAAAGTCTGCTCCAATTGTTTAACATATGGATCCCCTTGCAGGGCTTCCACAGCCTCTTGCTGATGATCAGCGAGACGCCGCTCACGCTGGGCAAAAGGGGTTTCTGTTGTGTTCTGACCAATATCAATTGCCAATTGTAAATCACAACCAAACATAGCTTCTAATGCCTGCCGGATACGGCCTTGATGGGTGGCATTAAGCATACTACTTTGGGCTTCTTCCAAGGTAAATGTTAGTTGCGTACCAACCCGTTTTGAAAACACCATATTGGCTGCAATAGAGTGCGTTAAGCCTTCTGTTTGTAAATCGCGAAATATAGTTGGCCAGTTATTTTCATCAAGATCTGCTAAAGTCCAGTTTGTTGCAGGTGCCAATGTTGGCTCTTCTGCATTTTGGATTGGTGTTACTGCTAGCTCATCTTCAACCTCGGTAACTGGCTTTGGACTAGCAGCCACTGTTTCGCCTTGCCAGCCAGAGGGAATTTCGTCCCAAGGTGCAATATCTGCCATTACAGGAACTTGTTCGTCACCCACATTAACGTGGCCAACAATCTGTTCCGAGCTTTGTTCAGGATTTTTATCAGAAGCTTGTTCAGTAATTGGCATTCTTTCTTGAGACAGCTCTGCAGAAGGTTCTGCAGAAAGCACCGGCGTTGATTCAACAGGCTCTTTAGGAGCAGCCCCAGACTGTAGCTCTGATTCTGGTGCCGCACTAGCTTCGGGCTCAGGCTCGGGTTCAGGTTCAGGTTCAGGCTTAGGCTCTAACTCGGACTGCACACCTGACGTTTCAGCAACCTCAACTGCAACCTTGGGGGACGTTGCAGGCTTAACAGGAACTGTGGTTGCAGAAGAAGAATTATCAATTGTTGGAGCTGTTTGCATTTGTTCTGCAGTCAGCTGCGGACGAAAAGCCAGCATGCGCAGCAGGGCCATTTCAAAGCCATTGCGGATATCTGGTGCCAGTGGCAAATCTTTATGAGCCACACTACCCATTTGATAGAACAATTGCACATCCGCTGCAGACATGGTTTGGGCCAAGGTTTGAACAATCTGCTGGTCAAACTGCACGGCCACTGGCGCCTCGGCTACAACCTGACTAACAGCAATCTGATGTAACAAAGATAATAAATCTTCTAGAGCCAAGACAAAGTCCTGCCCCTGCTCTGCCAAGTCAGCGATTTCTGCCAAAATAGCCTTACCATCACCAGCTTGTAGCGCTTGCACTAAAGCCACTACTCGCCCTTGATCGATACTGCCCAACATCTGATTAACAGTGCTTTCAGTGAGCGCCCCACCACAATAGGCAATGGCTTGATCAGTTAAGCTTAGAGCATCTCGCATACTGCCTTTTGCCGCGCGACCTAATTGCCATACTGCGGCCTCATCACAGGCAATCTGCTCTTGACTAAGAATGTCCAGCAAATGCCCAGCAATCTGCTGAGCTGACATATTCTTTAGATTGAATTGCAAACAACGGGATAAAACCGTAATTGGCAATTTCTGAGGGTCTGTAGTGGCTAGTAGAAAGATAACATGGGGAGGTGGCTCTTCAAGGGTTTTAAGCAAGGCATTAAAGCTACTGGTGGACAGCATATGCACTTCGTCGATTAGATAAACCTTGTAGCGACCACGAGTCGGCGCATACTGAACATTTTCCAGCAATTCACGCGTATCTTCTACTTTGGTGCGTGAAGCTGCATCCACTTCAATTAGATCAACAAAGCGGCCTTCACTGATTTCTTGGCAACTGGAGCAAACACCACAGGGAGTCGATGTTATTCCTTCCTCACAGTTTAAACAGCGGGCGAGAATGCGGGCTATGGTGGTCGTGCGCACCCCTCGGGCACAACGGAATCAATAA
>DNNY01000030.1 GCA_003497765.1 Oceanospirillaceae bacterium | reverse complement strand
GAGCTATTTACCGAAGATCGGAGTAACCAAGCCCTGACGCATATGCAGCCAAATATAAGTAACAGCGATGAGGATATGTTTATTCTAGGCCGTAGTTTCGCTCATGTGCCTTGGGTAGAGTCTCCTGCTTCTACCACAGCCCGAGATGGCCTGGGCCCTTTGTTTAATGCTAATACCTGTGTTGCCTGCCACCTTGAAAATAGGGGCGGAGGTGGTTATGGGCCTCAAGGCGAAGCTCCACGCTCTTCTGTTGTGCAATTACATAACTTTGATAATCAACAACAAAGCTGGGTTAGCGATCCAGTTTATGGGTCACAGATATCAATCAATGGTACACAAGATGTACCTTTTGAAGGTAAATACCGCATTATCTGGCAAACAGCTAAGCATCATACTCAGCTCAGTTATCCAAAGGTGCACTTTGTGCAACTAAATTACGGACCTCTTCACGCTAACACCCAAACACAATTGCTACGAGCATCTGCACTTATAGGATTAGGCCTACTTGAACAAATACCAGAGCAACAGATTTATGCTCAAGCAGACCCTCACGATCACAATGGAGATGGGATTTCTGGCCACATACAGAAAGTCTGGTCCGATGCTGATCAAAGTCACAAGATAGGCCGTTTTGGCTGGAAAAATACTAGTGCCAGTTTACTTGATCAAACAGCTAAAGCAGCCCATCTGGACATGGGGCTTGCAAACCCCTTCTTTACTAAAGAAAATTGTACGCCTACACAAACTAAGTGCAATCAAGCCTATCGCAGCACAGAGTTAGACCTTCCGCACCTGCGCTTGCAAGCTATCGCCACTTATTTAGGCAACTTACAAATACCTAAGCCACAAGATACGCACCTCAAAGGGCAGGCAATATTTAATAAACTTGGCTGCCAAAACTGCCATAGTAATAACTACACCCTTACTGATGGTCAGCTAGTACCTGCCTATACCGATCTTTTACTGCATGATATGGGTGAAGGTTTAAAAGGCAGTGGACCCCTAGGAAGGGAATGGCGCACTGCACCCTTATGGGGGTTAGGCCTTAATCAACATCAGTCTCAGCCTGCTTATCTCCATGATGGGCGAGCAAAAACGATATCCGAAGCCATCCTATGGCATGGCGGAGAAGCCAAGCATAGTCGTCTAGCATTTAGTCGCTTGCCACCAGCTGAACAAATACAACTTATTACTTTTCTAAGATCTTTGTAAATAATGATATACCAATTGAGAATGACCAAAAACTGGCATTTATTTATTTTGTGTTTGACATCAATAAGCATGCCTAGCATAGCCAACACAGACCATAATGAATTAATCGATTTAGGTCGTATGTTGTATTTTGATGTCAACTTATCAAACAATCGAACCCAATCATGTGCCACCTGTCACAACCCCTCTGCGGGTTTTGTGGACCCCCGTGATAATGAGGTTAATGGTATGGCTTCCTTAGGTGATAACCAACATTCTTTAGGTAATCGCCATGCCCCAGCGGTTGCTTATGCTAGTTTTTCTCCAGATTTTCATTTTGATAGCAAACAGCAAGTATTTGTAGGTGGTCAATTTTGGGATGGTCGCGCTAAAAACTTGATACAACAGGCTGGTTTGCCAGTACTAAATCCGAGTGAAATGGGGATGCCTAGTAAAGCTGCGGTGGTTGCACGCTTACAGGAAAACACAACCTACAAAAGTTTATTTAACCAACACTTTGGAGAACACATCTGGCACCAGCCAGAACAGACATTCCTTGCTATGAGCCAAGCCATTGCTGCTTTTGAGGCTAGTCCTGAAGTATCTCCATTTGACTCAAAATATGATCGCTATCTAGCGGGCAATTATCAGCTTACCGCACAGGAAGAACTGGGTATGGCTCTATTCTTCTCCAATAACAACACTAACTGCCATGCCTGCCATATGTTAAAGCAACCAGAAGCAAGCCAGGAAACCTTTAGCAATTACCAATTTTACAATATTGGCACGCCCTCTAATATGGCTTTAAACACGGCAAAAAGTATCAGTGAGCATGCAATTGACCAAGGCTTATTGGCAAATCCTGCCATACAAGACCCTGATCAACTTGGTAAGTTTAAAGTACCCAGTTTACGTAATGTAGCTATTACTGGACCCTATATGCACAATGGTGTGTTTAGTAAACTAAGCACGGTATTGGCTTTTTATAACCAATTACATAAGCCTGGCCACAAGTTAAATCCAGAGACTGGTAAGCCTTGGCGAACGTCTGCAGTGCCAACAACTGTTAACAGCGAGTTAAGCAAAGGAAAAGCACTCAGTGAAACGAAATTGATAGCGCTGGAAGCCTTTTTACGTACCTTAACGGACCAGCGCTATGAATATTTACTTGATAAATTGTAATGGCTGAAGGAAGCCTAAAACCATTTTTAGCGCCAGCTTGCCTGATCCATTAATTGCACAGCTTTAGCGTTGTTTTCACCAAGAATCTGTAGCGCAATTGGGTCGCGCTTGGCTTGCCCAAAGGCAGCAAGGGTGGAAGAACTTTCTACTCCCCCAACAACGGGATACTCATTGTTTATCTCTGCATACCAACGCTGAGCCTCTGAGGACGTCAAAAAGTCCAATAGAACATTGGCTTCTTTAACATTACTGGCGTGCTTGGTAATACCTGCACCACTGACATTAAAGTGGGCGCCACGGTTATCTTGATTAGGCCAAAAAACCTTAATCTGCTCAGCAACCTGACGTTCTTCAGGCAAATCACTATTTATCATGCGCCCTAAATAATAGGTATTAACCATAGTCACATCACACTGCCCTGCGGCGACATTTTTGATCTGATCAACATCACCACCAGCTGGCGGTATGGCCAAGTTTGCAACCATACCTTGTAACCAATCACGCGTGGCTTCTTCGCCAATAGCATGCAAAGTCGCCGCTACCAAAGATTGATTATAGACTGCCTCAGAAGAACGCAAACATAAGCGGCCTTGCCACTGTTCACTAGCTAAATCTTCATAATTGCCTAGCTCACTTATATCGACTCGCTCAGGTGCGTACATGATTGGTCGAGCCCGCATTGTCAGGCCTACCCAATAGTTGGCATCGTCACGGAGCTCTGCTGGCACTCTCTCTAACCAAGCCTCTGTTTGTATAGGCTGCAATACCTTGGCCTCCTTGGCACGATGTAAACGCCCGGCATCAACAGTAATAAACACATCAGCTGGCGTATAGGCTCCCTCTACGCGCAATCGAGTTAGCAAAGCATCCGCCTTGCCAGTTAAGAGCTTGACTTTTATTCCAGTTTGCTCAGTAAAAGCATCTAGAATTGGCTTAATCAGCGCTTCTTTTCTGGCTGAGTAAACATTTACCTGCGCAGCATAGGTAGCTTGTATACTTACCAAGGTCATTACCACAAACAACCACTTAAGGGTTTTCTTGATCATAATTCCTACTTCTCTTAAATACTTTAGGTCAGATTGCTTAACAGCAAACAAAGAGTGAACGGCACGTTTAATGGACTGAGCACTTTGCTCTACAGGTTGCCAATAGGCCTGCCATAAATTGCTATGTTGTCTATATTGGTCATTTACGCCAAATTGCAAGGGTGTTTGTGGCTCATAGGCCAACCAAGTTCCGCCTAAGCGATCCCAGATAGCTAAAGCTACGCCAAAATTTCTATCATAGTGGGCAACATCTTTGGAATGGTGTAACTGGTGTTGAGCCGGTGATATAAGCCACTTTTCAAGTTTGTTACCATAACTAAGTGGAACATGGGAATGCCGTAAATTAGCACCAAGTATATTAAAGATGACAATAATGCCGTTGGCACCTAATATGCCCAATAAACTTACTTTGTCAGCGAACAAATACACAAACAGGCCGGTAACAATACCTTGTACCAAAGCACTACGTAGTCCAAATAGTACGGCTTCCAATGGATGGGTACGCAATACGGTAAAGGGTGTCAGGGTCTCAGCACTATGGTGTAAGCGATGTAACGCCCATAATACCGGCCATCTATGCATTAGGCGGTGTAAATAGTAGCGGCTAGCATCATCTAATAAAAAAAGTACTAAGGTATAAGCCAGAGGCACCAGCCATTCATAACCTACCCAAGTCCAAGTGATGGGCACAACCCAGTCCGTCATGGCGTAATAGATGGTACTGGCCACCAATAACTTACCCAATAAAAACGGCCGTAACAACAACATAACCGCTTGATTTACCACAACCAAAATATAATCCAAGCGTGCTGATGATGACCACCAAACTTGGCGGTTGAAAAGTTGCTTAAAGGTGCGACTAAAAGTCCATTGATGACGCCAATAAAACCACAAAAGCGCTACCAATGTAGCACTCAATAGGTATCCAACAAACACCCGCTTATTTGCAGCTAACAGCATCGCCTGCACACTGGCAAGCCAGTCCCAGAGTAATGTTTCTAACCAAACAAGGGTTTCAAGTAAAAATTGTTCCATTAGTATTGGGTCATATAAACGTTAACGGCTGCACCTTTCATACGCGAAAAATGCAGCCTAAAGTGGATGGATTATTGACCAATATCATTGTTTGAGCAATTGTATACCCATCCAAAGGTATTCCCCACCTCCCTGTGGGGAACCAAGGCAGTTTAGTCGTTCTCAACTGACATGCTGTCACCAAGGGCCGCCACTAAATCAGCCAAATCGCCAGTTACGTCTTTGTTGCGAGCTTCTACACCAAAAGCATCGATCATCAGTTTTTGTACCTTGATCATATGCACACGGTATTCACCCATACTGATACTTTCGGACTGGGTGAACTCCCCATTGGCAATACCAGTAATCTGGGAATTACCAAGTAGTACTGGACTATAGCCTAGCAAGCGATTCAGTTTTACACCTACTGCACCTAGATTTTTGCCACCGGTTTCTAATGATAGGGCAAAACCTTTTAACTCACCCCAGTGCTTACTGTAGGTACGGAATAATTTGCTAGCATCTTCGTTATTAGCAATGGCTTCTTCTAGCTTGGCAATATCGTTATATACAGAACCAGCATACTTAAATACCGCCTCAGCAATAACCTTTTCCCAGTTGGTCTTAATAATATCGGCATAGGCTTTTAATTGCTGACGCTCAACGTCATTCAAGTCACGACCGTTAGTAGCAGTAATCAACTTACGGCCATCTACATAGGCTTGCATAATTGTATGCAGGTAATTGGTTTTGCCACCTTTGTCAAAACCAGCTGCATAGTAGGCGTGGGCGTAAGCCATTTCGGTTTTAAGATCGACCACACCATCACCGTTATAGTCTGCTTTGGCCAGGCCTGCAGGCTTTTGTTTGGCGATATTGTAAACGTCTTCAGCCGTTAGCGTTAGGGTGTGGGCTGGGGCACCAAAGTAACCAAAGGCTTCA
>DNNY01000076.1 GCA_003497765.1 Oceanospirillaceae bacterium | reverse complement strand
GATAACTATTGCTATTTCATAAATATGATACAACCTGATTCCAGACGCTTCTGCGTGGCGCCAATGATTGATTTTACCGACCGCCATTTTCGCTATATGGCGCGGCTAGCCAGTCAGCAGGCAACCTTATTTACTGAAATGATTACCACTGGAGCCATTCTTAATGGTAATCAGGATTTTTTGTTGGGACACAGTCCTAGTGAACTGCCTTTAGTGCTGCAACTAGGTGGCAGCAATCCCATGGAACTTGCTCAATGTGCAAGGATTGGTAACGAGTTTGGTTATAATGAAATCAATCTAAATGTTGGCTGCCCTAGTGATAAGGTGCAACATCATAAAATTGGTGCCTGTTTAATGGCAGAGCCAAGTTTAGTGCGGGAATGCCTACAGGCAATGGCTGAGCATAGTCAGGTACCGGTTACTATCAAACATCGTATTGGTCTCGATGATGATGATAGCTACGAAACTTTGGCGGCATTTGTAGATCAGGTGCAAGGAGATCATTGTCAGGTTTTTTACGTACATGCTCGCAATGCTATTTTGCAAGGCTTATCACCTAAACAAAACCGCGAAATTCCGCCCTTACAATACGCCAAAGTATATCGCCTAAAACAAGACTTTCCGCACCTACAAATTATTATCAATGGTGGCATTGAAACTTTGTCTGAAGGCCAAGCGCATTTACAACAGGTAGATGGCGTTATGCTGGGCCGTGCCGCCTATCATAACAGTGCTCTGCTGCTGGATGTGGACCAACAGATTTTCAATACTGGTATGCGGCGAGACCGCCAATATATAGTAGATGGCTATTTGGCCTATATGGCTGAACAACATGCTCTGGGCACGTCATGGCATCATATGGCAAAGCATATGATGGGACTCTTCCATGGCTTACCAGGTGCCCGCAATATGCGCCGTCATTTAAGTGAGAATATTCACGATGCTTCGGCATCCTTAACAGTTATCGAAGACGCCTTAAGTCTGGTAGAATATAACCCATAATTTAACAACGAATAGAACCATGAATAAATTAGATCAACTCAAAGCGATGACCTTGGTAGTCGCCGATACCGGCGACCTTAACGCCATTAAGAGCTTTTTACCTGAAGATGCCACTACCAATCCTTCTTTAGTGCTAAAAGCAGCCCAACTAGAGGACTACCAACACCTTATTGGCGAAGCCAAATCTTGGGCGCAAGCACAAGGTGGTAGTGAGCAACAAATAATGGATAACACCTGTGATTATCTGGCTGTTGCCATCGGTAAAGAAGTGCTCAGTGCTATTCCTGGCCGCATTTCCACAGAGGTTGACTCACGCCTTTCCTTTGACACGGCAGCTACTGTTGCCCGTGCCAAGCGTATTATTGACCTTTATGCTCAACAAGGGGTCAGTAAAGACCGGGTGCTTATTAAGATTGCCTCCACTTGGGAAGGTATTCAAGCGGGTAAGCAATTGGAAAGCGAAGGCATCAACTGTAACTTAACCTTATTGTTTAGTTTTGCTCAAGCAGTAGCCTGTGCTCAAGCTGGTGTGTATTTAATTTCACCCTTTGTTGGACGCATCTTAGATTGGTACAAAAAAGCCAACAATGTTGATAGCTACCCTGCTGCTGAAGACCCTGGCGTACTATCCGTAAGTCGTATCTATAGCTACTACAAGCACTATGGCTATAACACCATTGTGATGGGTGCTAGTTTCCGCAATACCGGTGAAATCGAACAACTAGCTGGTTGTGACCGCTTAACCATTAGCCCAGACCTAATGGAGCAATTAGCTGCTGACACGGGCAATCTCCCTAAAATGCTAGATGCCGAGAATGTGGTTTGTAAGGAAGCAAAACTGGATCTTAACGAAGCTGCATTCCGTTGGTTACACAATGAAGATGCCATGGCCACAGAAAAACTAGCCGAAGGCATTCGCAACTTTACTCGTGATCAGGAAAAGCTGGAAGCTTTACTAAAATAAGTATCGGATAAGTATTCGATTGTAACTAAAAAGCCTGTTCTTTAGCATTAAAGAACAGGCTTTTTTTAATGTTTGCTAAAAACTAACTAGGCTGGTTTTCGAGGGCCGAGACCACATTTTTAAAGGCCTCTTGGTTCTTGTCATTAAGTCCCATAAGTATTTTATGAGCCTCGAGCACTTTTTCCTGCATTTCTTGCTCACTACAACCATAATGAACTAACTGTTCACAAGGTGGTAAAGTCTGATCCAGCTTATTCATCAGGGTAAATACCTTATCAAAGCCCATACTCAGTAGGATACGAGTAATATTGTTATTGGTTGATACTAGCGTGGGCACTTGCGCCACCTGCTTGCGCATTTTAACTGCCAGTTTTGCCAAAATGCCCAATGAAGTCGAATCAATACCTTGGGTATCTGTGAGATCGATAAGCACATTCTTAAAGTGCTTTTTCTCAGTGGCTTGATTTAGATATTGATCGAGAGAAGGACAAAGGGTTAAGCGCACATCACCTAAAAATTTAAGCACATGCACCCCATTTTGCTCAGCCACTAGAATCCGGCCTTTACTCATGAGCATTACCCTCTATACTTAATACCGCGATATCATCAGGTAATTGTTGGCGCTTATCCAACTGCAAACCTGACACCAAGCCATCTATATTACAGCCATGATTGCGCAACAGATCAAGTAATAGCGCTTCTTGATCTTCCTGCTGGTCATTGGACATGACTTCCAACACACCATCAGAACAAAGCAATAAAGCAAAATCATCCGTTAAGCTTTGTTGCAAAGATTGATATTGAGCCTCAGGAAATAAGCCTAACGGGAAGCTAGATCCCAAACCCTCAAGGTAACTTAGTTGTTGTTGTTGATACAGTACTGGCATGGGGTAATGGCCACCCACGCAATAGGTTAAAATCGAACGATCTGCACTTATCAAGCCCATAAACATGGTGACATGTTTATTGACATCAAAGTCCATAATTTCCTTGTTAAGGCGAGACATAATACCTGCAATTGCCACACTTTGATCTTGCTCTAACTGTTGGTCTGCGAGGATGCCCCGAGTCAAGGTTTTCAACAATATAGTCAACATAGCAGAAGAAGCGCCATGACCTGATACGTCAGCTAAATAAAACAGCACACTGCCATCAGCTAAACTGGTATGGTCAACAAAATCACCACTTAAATAAAGAGAGGATTGTATATGGCGCTGTATGGTTAAACCATTGCGTTGGGAATGTTCTGGCGGCATCAAACGTTGTTGCATTGATCGCCCCGCCTGTTGATCGCGTTCGAGTTCAGCAAGGGAATCGTTGAGCCGACGATTAGTTTGCTCTAATTGTTGCCGATAAAGCCTATTGGCAAAAAATAATTTAGCATGTCGGATATGGCGAGCAACACAGTTATCAAGTGACTGCTGACGATCTAATGGCAAACTAAACACACTAGTTATGCCCATAGCCAATAAGTCAGTAACATCCAACGCGGTCACAACTTCAGTAATGACAATTAAGGGAATCTCCTCAAAGGTCTCAAGCATATCTTTGAGCAAGGCTGTTTGCTGGGCAATATTCGGGTCATAAAAAAACAGAATGAGATGCACAGCATGCTTATGTAATAACGGCATTGCCAGCTGAAGATCTTCTGCTACTAGTACTTTATAATACAATTGCTCATAATGAGCCAACATCTTGGCAGATATCGGTGACTCATCTGTGATCAAAAGAAGCTGACTGACGTCAGATTCCATACATGACTCCAAAACAATAATCGGTCATAAACACGCCTACCATAGTCCCAACAGGCAAGTTAGACAAGAGTAAATTGCATTTTTATGTGGTTAACGAACATTTATAATTATTTGCTTTAATCAAATTCATCGAATTCATCAGTCACTTTGCCATTGTCAGTTACTGGACGCCCATCACGTATTTGCATGGCTTGGCGGGCCAAATAAGCATCACGAACAAAGGTGTACTCATCACCAATAACAAACTGTTGCAAAT
Organism: Oceanospirillaceae bacterium; assembly: GCA_003497765.1. GTDB lineage: Bacteria > Pseudomonadota > Gammaproteobacteria > Pseudomonadales > Balneatricaceae > Njordibacter. The sequence goes on along the minus strand of DNNY01000076.1, from coordinate 186 downwards.
CCTGTAACTGATTGCGTGTATCCAAGACCTGCAATACCTGCAAGCCTAACTTATGATCTTCCGGCTTATACTCAGCCAATAGGTCAAAGTGGTTATCAATAGGCAAACTGGCTGCATCACGGACACTGCTCGGCCCTAGCAGTGGTAATACGACGTATGGGCCGGACTCAAACCCCCAATAGCCTA
>DNNY01000177.1 GCA_003497765.1 Oceanospirillaceae bacterium | reverse complement strand
ATAAACCCGGTGCCAAATATTTACGGCCTTCTTCAAAGGTTGGATAAGCATTACCAATAGCACAGTTGTTACCGATATCAGAAGAGATAATGGCTTCCTTAGGTAATACAGATTCAATAGCACGCCAAACCATACGTGGGCTTAGCCATTCAGGCTTGGCTGCACGGGCACGTTCGTTCCAAGTTGTACCTGGATCATCGTCCTCATGGGTCATAGCCGCTAGTTCAGTTGCCCAGTTGGCTTTGGTTTCTGCGATACGGGCTTGACGAGCGGCACGATCATTATCGCCGGCATCAGCACTTAGTTGTGCCAAAATGCCATTGGCTACCTTGGCAGCGTCACCAACAATACCAACACTCACTGGCTTAGTTAAACCAATACGCTCAGGCTTTAGGTCAACCTGAATAATGCGCGCATTCTTTGGCCAGTAATCAATTCCGTAGCCAGGTAAAGTAGAGAATGGATTCAAGCGCGTGCCCAAGGCCAATACCACATCAGCTTCACTGATTAGTTGCATACCGGCTTTGGAGCCGTTATAGCCAAGAGGGCCAGCAAATAGTGGATGGGAACCAGGGAAGGCATCATTATGCTGATAACCACAACATACTGGCGCATCCAATCGTTCCGCCAGAGCCATAGAGGCAGCAATACCGCCATCTGATAACACCACACCAGCACCATTAAGAATAACCGGTGATTTGGCGTTAGATAGCATCTCTGCTGCCGCAGCAACAGCCACTTCACCACCAGCAGGCAATTCAAAATCAATCATCGTCGGCAATTCAATATCTACCACTTGGGTAAACATATCGCGGGGTACGTTGATCTGTGCGGGTGCTGAGGCACGGTGGGCATTGGCAATAACACGGTCTAGTACTTCAGCAATACGTGACGGATCACGAACTTCTTCCTGATAGCAAACCATATCTTTAAATAAAGCCATTTGCTCAACTTCTTGGAAGCCACCCTGACCAATGGTTTTATTGGCTGCTTGGGGAGTTACTAACAAGAGTGGCGTATGGTTCCAATAAGCAGTTTTCACGGCAGTAACAAAGTTGGTAATTCCAGGACCATTTTGAGCAATCATCATACTCATTTTGCCGGTTGCACGGGTATAACCATCAGCCATCATGCCACCAGAGCCTTCATGGGCACAGTCCCAAAAGGTAATTCCGGCGTCTTCAAATAAATCGGAAATAGGCATCATGGCAGAACCAATGATACCGAATGCATGTTCAATACCATGCATCTGTAAGGTTTTTATAAAGGCTTCTTCTGTGGTCATTTTCATTGCTGACATACCTGCATCAAGGATTAATAATAATGCCTGACAGAAGGTATGGCAGGCCCATATACCATCAAAGTCTAAACAAACCAAAGAGCTAGCCATAGAGCCACATTTATTGATTCATTAGGCCAGTCATAAGAAAAAATACAGCATAAGAAAGGAGAATTATTTTGTAGCCTTATAGTCTTTATTATAGGTTCTTTACAAAATACATAAAATTAGATGTAATCGCTTACATAAATTAATATAAACTCACATAGAATTATGTTTAGGTCATATTTCGTTTAATCGGTATACTAACTACTAACTGCTTTAATATTTAGGTTTTCGATATATGTTTGAAGGATCCAAACCCAAAGTGGATGATGTCGCTAGACTGGCAGGCGTATCAACTGCCACTGTTTCGCGGGTTTTAAACACTCCCGAAAGGGTGTCTGAAAAGACTAGAAAAAAAGTAGGCGCCGCGGTAGAAGAACTTGGCTATACACCCAACTTTGGTGGTCGTTATTTAGCCTCCCAAACATCGCGCACCATGGGGGCCATAATACCAACCATGGAAAATGCCATTTTTGCTAAGGGGATACAGGCCTTTCAGGAAGTGTTAGCAGACGCTGGTATTACATTGCTTATTTCCACCTCTAGCTATGATCATGAGCAAGAATTTGAGAATATCCGCACCTTGATTGGTCAGGGAGCAGAAGGCCTATTGCTTATTGGCACGGCAAGGCCACAAAGTACTTATGATTTCCTAGCAAGACGCAATATCCCTTATGTAATCGCTTGGAACCATCGCTGGGATGGTAAACACTTGTATGTGGGCTTTGACAACCATGCCGCCATGCGCGAACTCACCCAGACAGTCTTGGAAATGGGGCATAAAGATATTGCCATGATTGCTGGTCCGACTCAATTTAATGATCGCATAGAGGATCGTATAGCCGGCGCAAAAGCAGCCATTGAGGAGGTTGAAGGTGCGCAATTAATTTTAAAATCATGCGCTTCAAATTATTCACCTTCACTGGCTGGGCAAGCTTTTGCTGAATTGATGCAACTTAACCATAAACCTAGCGTTATATTGTGCAGTAATGACGTACTGGCGGTAGGGGCAATAATGCAAGCAAGAAAGATGAATATTAGCGTTCCTGAGGATATTTCTATTACCGGTTTTGACGATATTGATATCGCTGAAATAGTGACCCCAACCTTAGCTACAGTTCATGTACCTCACGGCCGTATGGGTCAAGCTGCAGCTGGGCTATTGCTTAAAATGCGCGCTGGCGATACTAATAATAAAAGTATTAAGTTGAGTACCAATACGGTAGTCAGAAACTCTTTGCGCCACTACCCATAAGATATGGTAACACCGATATAAAAGATTACGGTGAGTAGATAACCAGCTTTAGTGCACTATTGTAAAAAGGCCAATATTAGCGCCACAAGTGCTTGGATAATGCTTGTGGTGATGAACAATGGAGTTGAGACATCAATTGTTCTAGCTCAAGTTGCAACAGGGTTGCACATCGATCGCTACCTGCCTGGCCACCGGCTGCCACACCATACATAAAGCCTCTACCGGCAAATACGGCTTGCGCACCTAGAGCAAGGTAACGAGCCACATCAATACCAGACTCAACCCCACTATCCACCATCACTGTTACACCGCCATCCACAGCAGCAACAATATTAGGCAAAGCCTGCACAGGGGAAGGCGCTACATCCAGCTGACGGCCACCATGATTAGATACCACAATACCATCAACGCCAATTTCCATAACCGCTTTGGCATCATGGGCAGTAAGAATACCTTTAACTATCAGATTCCCCTGCCAGTGCTCACGTAGCCATTCTAGCCAAGCCAAATCAACTACATCGCGCAATTTAGTGCGAATAAATTCAGCGGCATCTTTCATGGCCATGGTTTTACTATCCATATAGGGTGTTAAATTAGCAAACTGTGGTAACCCATGGGTCACTGTCGCCAAGCTCCAAAGGGGGCGTTGGCAAGACTGCCAGATACTTGTGGGGGTGATTTTAGGCGGCACACTAAGGCCACTTTTAATGGCTTTAATTCGCCGCCCCGGATTAGGCACATCAACAGTCACAACCAAATTTTCACAACCAACAGACTTGGCTCGCGCCAATAAATCTAGACAGATTTCACGGTCTGCAGGTGGATAGAGTTGAAACCATAAATTATCCCCAGCATGAGCAGCAGCCGTTTCAATACTGATTGTGGCTACTGTACTTAGAACAAATGGGGTGTTGGTTTTTTGAGCGGTCTCGGCATGCATTACCGACGCTTGTGGCCATACCAGACCACTTAAACCCAGAGGGGCAATACCGAAAGGCAGGTCGTATTGTTTACCAAACAATTTGGTATGTAACTGAGGCTTAGCATAAGCATCAGTATAGTAGGGCTGTAGTTGCACACTATCCAAGGCCCGACGGTTACCCTGCATAGCTATATTGGCGTTACAGCCTTCTTCGATATAATCAAAAGCAAATTCAGGAATACGCCGGCGGGCTAACTGTTTTAAGTCAGCAATACAATGGGCATTTTCTACCGCCGGCATGGTTTATCTCCTGCAAAGGTGAAGAGGTGACTAGCTTGCTATAGCATCCATAAAGCGTTGCTTAATAGCTAAGGCCGTCAGCGGAATCTCACCGCCCACTTTATCATTACCCGCTTCGATAAAATAGTGCACAAATTGCTTCTTATCACGCAGGGCTTGTTGCATGACCTCTTTATCATCGGTCATGGCCTGAGACTTGATGCCCATAGAGTTAGCGATGCCAGATAAGTTAAAGCCTTGTGAGCTAAGTGTTGGCTGGTTACCGGTGGAACCCCAGCTACCATTATCCAAACAAATCAGGGTAAGATTCTCAGGCTGCATAGCCGCTAGATCTATCAACTGATTCGGGTTAAAGAACATAGAGCCATCACCATCAATAATATAAACATGACGATCAGGTACTGATAGTGCTAGGCCGATACCCACCTCCACAGCTGAACCTAAGGCACCCAACATATAAAAGTTGGTGTCACGGTCCATAGTGTTATATACCTCTTTGGAGGGGAAACCAATTTGCGAAATAACAATATCCCTATCATCAATAGTTGGCATAATCTGGCCAATGGCCTGATAACGGTTAACGCTTGGAGTGCCTTGATAAGCAGGTACATCAACAGTTACTGGCTCAATGCGTGGATGACCAAACTGATGATAGTCTGGATTGTTTTGTTCCCATACTTCAGGTGACATTAGAAATACTTTTACCTTGTTTTCTTCAAAACAAGCAGCCACTTCTGCATTAAGGTTATCTAGGTCTTCTGCTTTGGCTAAAATCTGGTATTCCACATCAATAGCATTCAGCAAATCTTCAACCTTGCCACCAAAAATAATTTGCGCTTCGATTGGTTCTTTGTAATAACCACGCCAAGAAACAAAAATAGGTAGGCCTGCTTGATAAAGCTTCTGCATGGTATAAAGCTCAGTGACCAAGTTACCTAAACCAGTATTTTGAATCATCATCGCTGTACGCTTACCGCCCAAACTACGACCAAAACACAAGCCTAGGCCTGCTGATTCCTTGGTAATATCCCATACATCCATGGTTGCTGGTTTATGGGACATTAACGCGTTCATCTTATTACAAGGCAAATAAGTTACGGTATCAACCTGATTGGTTTCTAATGCCGCCCAAATGCGCTCACTGTTATTCATTTTTTTCTCCTATTATTAGCCAAACATAGCGTCTGGATGCAATACAATCTTTGCCGCTGCAACACGACCATGGTGTAAGTCACTAAAGGCTTCAATGCCTGAGCTGAGTCCCCGTCTTTCTACCCATGCTAAGTCGCCGAGACGACCATCAATCAGCATATCTAGGGAAGCCTGCATATCTTGTTTGGTGTAACAGTAATTACCCAAAAAGGTCACTTCCTGTAAAGTCAGACGGCGTGTATCCAAGCCCTCATCGGCATTTTGTAAACCAACATGGGAAACGATTCCCCCCGCCATCACTTGTTCTGAAGCCATGCGTCTGGTAGCGCCACTACCCACACAATCAAACACTATGTCATAAGCACCTGGCGCTGGGGCTGAATCTGACAAGGGATCAAAAACCTGAGCAACATTTTGCTGTTCTACGGTCGCCCGCCGCAGGGCATTGGTTTCCGCCAAAGCAATATCTAAACACCCTTTTGCAGACAAGACTAAGGCTGCTAGCAAACCAATCGCGCCCCCACCAATAACTAATACCCGCTGCTCTGATATGGGGCGGTAACTAATACGCTCAATTTGCGCTATAGCATGCAAAGCTGTCGCCGTGGGCTCAGTTAAGCTAGCAATCCAAGGTTCTATAGGTTGCTTTGGGATAATTAGACTGGCGCGATTTA
>DNNY01000204.1 GCA_003497765.1 Oceanospirillaceae bacterium | reverse complement strand
CGGTGACCCCATACTGCCAAGCCAAAGCATGGCATCCGGGAAGAGTCTCCACGCTTTGGCTAGGGCGCGCCAACTGCTTTAAATCATTAGCAACAGAGACGGGTACCAAGGCGTCTTCCTCGGCCAATAAAAGTAAAGCTGGCATGGATAAGCTGTGCCAAGCAGCACGAGCATCTAGCTTTGCCAACCAATCTAATCCCATAGCCAGACTAGCTCGACAGTCCACTTGTGTACGTAAATGTTTATTAATAGCACTAGCCTGTGAGCTACCTTGGGCTTGTAAAGCACAAAACCGCTGCAAGGTTTTATTGGCAGCACCACTAAAAGCGGTAGTAAATTGCTGTAAAACTGGCTCTGACATGGCATTAGGCCAATCTTCGCGTTGGACAAAACTGGGGTTACTCGCCAAAGTAACAACACTAATGACCCGCTCTGGCTGCAATTGCGCTAAGCGCCAGGCCACTTGCCCACCCAGAGACCACCCTAATAGGCAATAATGTGAAGGCAATTGCGCCCCTAAGGCTTGCAACCAGGTATCTAGAATTTGGAGGTCTGCATCGGCATCATCTTGGCAGCTATCCTCGCCATGGCCGGGTAAGTCCACTAGCCATAGATCGAAATTGGCTGCCAAAGCCTGTAACCAAGATTCTGGCCACGCGGTCTTGTTATACCCCCAGCCATGTAACATAACTAAGGTTGGCGCCTCTGCCTGCTGGCAAGGGCGCCGTTGCATACTTATAGAGATCATGGCGACAATAAGCCTTGTTGTTGTAATTTACCCAAGGCTTCCAATAATTGTTCCACCTGTGTTTGGCTATGACCCGCCGTCAAGGTAATACGTAAGCGGGCGCTATTAGCCGGCACCGTCGGTGGCCGAATAGCTGTCACCAAAATACCCATATCTTGTAAAGCCTGACTCACTTGTAAAGCTCGATTAGCATCACCAATCATCAATGGCTGAATGGCCGTAGGACTATCCATTAGTGGCAAGTCCATAGCTTGGGCATAGCCGCGAAATAGGCTTATTAATTGTTGCAAATGAGCTTGTCGCCAAGCCTCTGTATGCAATAAATTTAGTGCTGCTAAACTTGCTGCAGCGACAGCTGGTGGAATGGCTGTGGTATAGATGTAACTACGTGCAAATTGCACCATGGCTTCCACTAAAGTTTCACTACCGGCAACAAACGCCCCATAACAACCTAAAGCCTTACCAAGGGTACCCATATAAATAGGGGCTTGCTCTTCATTTAAACCGCCTGCAACCGCTGCACCAGCACCTTGGGGGCCTAATACGCCCAAACCATGGGCGTCATCTAACATTAGCCAAGCATTTTCGGCCTGACAAACTTGGGCTAATTGGGATAATGGCGCGATATCACCATCCATACTAAATACGGAATCCGTGGCCACCAGTTTATGCCGAGCCTTGGATTTACGCAGCCGTTGGTGCAAATCATCGACATCATTGTGGCGGTAACGTTGCAAGCGCGCCCCACTTAATAAACCACCATCTAGCAGGGAAGCATGATTTAAGCGATCTTCAAAGACTCCATCGGTTTTATCCAATAATGCACCAAGCACGCCTACATTGGCCATATAACCGCTACTAAATAAGACCGCACGACTGCGACCTGTGTGCTTAGCCAAAGCCTGCTCAAGTTCGGCATGCACCTCACTATGTCCACACACCAAATGGGAGGCGCCACTGCCGACACCATAGGTTTGTGCCGCACTTTGCATTGCTGTAATCAGTTGCGGATGGTTAGCTAAACCTAAATAATCATTACTGGTAAAACACAGATAGTCTTGGCCCTGACTGCGCAACAAAGTTTGCTGCGGGCCGGCTGTGGTTATACGCTGTCGATATAGGGACTGGTCCCGACGCTGCTGCAACCGCGCCTGTAAAACCTGCTCCAGGTTCACTCTAGGCTCCAGCGTTATAGAACGCCTGCTCGTCTTCGGCACTCTGCAAAGCGTGTTCAATGGCGCCAACATGGGCTTCATCAGAAACATCTTCACGTTTTTCGGGACGAATACCCAATTTTTCAAATAAGCGCCGGTCTTTGGTTGCCGTTGGGTTATCGGTGGTTAATAGGCGGTCACCGTAGAAAATAGAATTCGCGCCAGCCATAAAACATAGGGCCTGCATCTGCTCATTCATTTCTTCCCGCCCAGCCGATAAGCGCACATGGGATTGAGGCATCAGAATACGTGCCACAGCAATGGTTCGAACAAAGTCAAAAGGCTCTAGATCTTCAACTTGATCTAGAGGTGTACCCTCAACTTTAACCAACATATTAATGGGCACACTTTCTGGGTGAATTGGCATATTGGCTAATTGCTGCAATAAGCCTACACGATCACGTAAATTCTCACCCATACCCACGATACCACCAGCACAAACTTTCATGCCGGCATCACGCACATTAGTCAAAGTATCAAGGCGATCCTGATAGGTACGAGTGGTGATAATACTGCTATAAAATTCTGGCGAAGTATCCAGATTATGATTGTAGTAATCTAAACCGGCATCGGCTAATTGCTGAGCCTGATCATTATCTAGCATACCCAAAGTCATACAGGTTTCTAAGCCCATGGCTTTCACTTCACGCACCATTTCAAGCACATAGGGCATATCTTTGGCACGAGGGTTTTTCCAAGCTGCACCCATACAGAAGCGACTAGCACCAGCCGCTTTCGCAGCCGCGGCTTCTGCCAGCACTTCTTTTACTTTCATTAAGCGTTCAACTTCCAAACCAGTATCATAGCGCGCACTTTGTGGGCAGTATTTGCAATCCTCTGGGCAAGCGCCGGTTTTGATCGACAAGAGGGTACTCACTTGCACCTCGTTAGGGTCAAAATGTTGACGATGCACGGTCTGGGCACGAAAGAGCAAATCATTAAATGGCATGGCAAACAAGTCAGTAATTTCCTGTACTTGCCAGTCGTTACGCAGGCTAGTATGGCCGTTAGCGCCATCTGCACTATACTGATTAACAGAGGATTGAGCGGTGAGCATAAAACAGTTCCTTAATGTGGATGTTTGAATGATAGAGCCACCCCCTGCTTAGTCAACCTGAAAACTAAGGATGGTTTACATGTGGTCAATATTTAACCAATTAAAGGCTATTTTTGCCCCCCCGTGCCTACTTTGTGGCAGCTTAGATGGCAATCTGGATAACTACTGTCAGGGCTGTTACGACGACCTTCCCCATAATGTCTATTGCTGTCAGATCTGTGCCATACCCTTTCATCAAGCATTTGGCACACAACTAATCTGTGGTGTGTGTCTGCGCCAACCACCTAAGTTTAATCAAAGCCTTGTGGCTCTGCACTATTTGCCGCCCATTAGTGGCTTGGTGCATGCTTTTAAAGATAATAATGATCAGGCGGCTGGGCGGCTACTTAGTGCTTGTTTATTGGCCTATATCGAAGCGCAAAAGCCCGCTCTACCAGACGTCCTTATTCCCATGCCTTTGCATCGCCAACGTTTATTAAGTAGAGGCTTTAATCAAGCAGAGGTAATGGCAAAACGACTGGGCAAGGCCTTAGGAATTCCCTGCCATAACGATCTTTGTCAGCGCCAAATCGATACCCCCAGTCAACAAGGGCTAAATAAGCAACAAAGGCAGCGTAATCTAAGTAACGCCTTTGTCGTTAACCAAACCATTACCAAGTTTCGGCATATTGCCATTATTGATGATGTTATTACCACTGGTGCCAGTGTTAATTTGCTTAGCCAAGCCCTGCGTCAGGCTAGCCCCCAGCCACTATGTATTGAAGCTTGGTGTGTGGCTAGAACCTTGCCACCCCAAAGCAAATTACATCTCTACTAAATCTCTTTGTGGGCCAATATGCGGTCACGCAGCAAGCGCAAACGCACACCCCAACCTAATAGGGGTTGCGGAGGTAATTTGCTTGGTTGTGGTCTAGCTTCAATTTGCGCGATTAGATCTGTCATTTGCCCACTGGCCAGATAGGCCATCTGTTGGCCAAATAGCGTGGCTAAGCCAATACCACCGCCATTGTAACAACCAGCCACCATCACATTGGGCTGTAGCCGATCAAATACTTGGGCATTATTGCCACTGATACAGGTAATACCCGACCACAAGGATTCAAAAAGCCGGCCATCAAGCTGTGGGAAGCGTCTTTGTAGTCCCCGCATATGCATGGCTCGACGCCGCATTAATTGCCTTCCAGTCATATTGATGCGCGGCCACACTTCCACCGTATTGCGCACCATAATGCGTCGATCATTGGTGATACGTACCGTAGCACCCATCGCTTGAGCTGATAATAGACCCCATGGTTGAGGATTACCAATGGCCGCATATTCTTCATTATCA
>DNNY01000024.1 GCA_003497765.1 Oceanospirillaceae bacterium | reverse complement strand
AAATTGGGTTCAATAGTACAAAAAGGGAAGTTCTCGGCACCGATACCAGCTTTGGTAAGGGCGTTAAATAGAGTGGATTTGCCCACATTTGGCAAACCGACAATACCGCAATTGAAACCCATGGAATACCTCGCTATTGGATTTAATTGTGTGGAGTTTCACTATGCAGGCTATTCATGGCCTGCTGCCAGTGCCCTTTAATTGCCTCAGGCAGATAGCGAGTAGCACTATCCATGGCATTTTGGGTACTGATAAATTCGTCATTGGGTGCTTTTTTCAGGACATAAGCCGATACTTGTTTGGCATTACCGGGATGACCAATACCCAAGCGTAAGCGGTGAAAGCTTTTATCACCACCACGTTTGCTAATAATGTCCCGTAAGCCATTATGGCCACCATGGCCACCACCTTGCTTAAACCGAGCTGTGCCTGGAGCTAAGTCCAACTCATCGTGGGCTACCAAAAGCTCAGCGTTATCTAATTTATAGAAGGCGCATACGGCCTGTACAGATTGACCACTAAGGTTCATAAAGGTAGTGGGTATAAGCAGATGGACTTTTTGATCAGCAATCATACCTTGGCCATAGAGACCAAAAAAACGTTTTTCTGGGGCCATAACAATGCCATGACTTTGCGCCACCTCCAACACCCAATCCTGGCCAGCGTTATGCCGTGTACGGTCATATTTGCTACCTGGATTTCCCAGACCAACAATGAGTTGTATTGGTAATTGATCAGTCATAGTGCTCATCACTTAAAAACAAACAAGGCCTGCATAAGCAGGCCTTGATACTAAAACCCAATGGTTTTTGGCCTACTTAGCTGCCGCCACGCTTGGCAGCAATGTTAGCAATAGGTGTGTCGTTCTTGGCACCCGTAGTCAAAGCATGGATCTTAACACCTTTTGGTGTTTCCAAGTCAGACAAATGCACGATGCCACCCACAGGTACATCTTGCATATCCACAGAAACAAATTCTGGGATATCAGCGGCTAAACAAGTTACCACCACTTCATTAACCTGATGAGAAATACGGCCACCTTGAACCTTCACAGCAGGGCAAGTCTTTTCGTTAAGGAACTTAATCGGCACCAAAATACTGATAGGATTGCTTTTGGTTACGCGTTGAAAATCAACGTGCATGATTTGTGGCTTTGCTGGATGACGCTGCATATCTTTGAGGATAGCCTTTTCAGCTTTACCATCAATGTTGATATCTAGGACAGAAGAGTAGAAAGCGCCATTTTCAGCAGCTTTAAACAAATCTTTATGTTCTAGAGTCAAAGCCACAGGCTTTTTGTTTTTTGCGCCACCAAAAATGATAGCAGGCACTTGTTGTTCACGACGTAGGCGGCGGCTCGCACCTTTCCCCATGTCTGAACGTACAGTAGCATTTAGAGTAATAGACATTGTGTCTTTCCTTTTCGTTTTGACTAGGCACTTGCGACCGGTGTCACTAGTCAGTTTAGTAAAACCATCACCAGGATGGTTGAGTAAAATCAGACCAAGTTATGCACTAAGTGCGGAACATGGCGCTGATAGATTCTTCATTCGATACACGCCTTACTGACTCAGCTAGCAAGTCTGAAAGGGTCAGTTGACGTATATGTGTACAAGCCTTAGCAGCATCTGAAAGTGGTATGGTATCTGTGACCACTAACTCGTCTAATGAGGAGTTGCTAATATTTTCAATGGCCTCACCAGATAACACTGGGTGCGTAGCATAGGAAACAACCCGCTTAGCACCATTTGCCTTTAGGGCGTCAGCCGCTTTGCATAGGGTGCCTGCGGTATCACACATGTCATCAACCAAAATACATGTTCGATCAGCTACTTCACCAATAATATTCATAACCTGAGATTCATTGGCCTTTTCACGACGCTTATCAATAATCGCCAAGTCGACATCCAACTGCTTGGCCACTGCACGAGCACGAACCACACCACCAACATCGGGTGAAACAACAACTGGGTTTTCGTAATTCTGGCGCATGATTTCATCCAACAAAACCGGTGAGCCAAACACATTATCTACCGGAATGTCGAAGAATCCTTGAATCTGTTCGGCGTGTAGGTCAACAGTAAGCACACGGTCAATGCCAGTGCTTGCCATCATGTCGGCTACTACACGAGCACTAATTGGCACGCGGGCAGAACGTGGTCGACGATCTTGGCGGGCGTAGCCAAAATAGGGAACTACAGCAGTCACACGGCTGGCTGATGCACGACGAATAGCGTCAGCCATAAAAATCAATTCCATGAGGTTGTCGTTGGTTGGTGCACAAGTTGGCTGTATAATAAAAACATCTTTGCCGCGCACATCTTCCATGAGCTCAACGGTGCATTCACCATCACTAAATTTTTCCACCTTAGCTTGGCCAAGGGGGACGCACAATTGGTCAACAACCTTTTGAGCTAATTCAGGATGAGCATTACCGGTAAAAACTTTTAGTTTTGACACCTTGGATACCTTTGCTACTATTTTGTTTTAAGCTTGTTTGACCA
>DNNY01000039.1:1025-19579 GCA_003497765.1 Oceanospirillaceae bacterium | reverse complement strand
CCAGTGCCGTGGTCAGTTCTTCATGCTGCTGATCAAGGAAAACCTTACGCTCTTGCTGTTCTTGATACTCATCAATGGCCATCAAGTTAATCGCACCTAAACGTGTAATACGATTTTGCACCTGCTCCAATAACCGACTTAGGTTGCCCTCTTCAGCTTCTTCTGGAAGCAGCTCAGCCAGTTTGTCGACTAGGATATTTTGTGCCGCCATCTGCTGTTTAATATTGTCTGCCGTAACTTGAATCTCTCGCTCTACCAAGCGTTGGTCCTGTAACAGTTGCTGACGCTGGCTGATTTCTTGTTCTTGGCGTAGTTGCTGCTGTTCAATTTCCCGAATCACTGTTTCTAGGTCAGTCATATCCTGACGCTTGTCATTCATGGTGACTTCGGCAGCCATTTGCGCTTCAACTAACTGTTGCAACTGCTGTTGTAATTCAGGAGCCGGATCTTGACCTTGTTCCTGACCACGCTCAACTATATCTTCTTGGCGTTGCTGCCATTCAAGATTTTGTTCCTCTAAACGCTCAATGGAACGACTGAGACTTTGTTTTTGGGCACTAACACTGGAAACCCGTGTTTGTAACTGAATAACTTGTTGCTGAATCTCACTATGCTGCTGACGATGCTGTTGTAATTGGCTATGAATCTGATCTTTCTGCTGTTGCAATCCAGGTTGCTGCCCTTGGCTAACCACCAACTGTTGCTCTAAAGATGTTTGATCCTCAGCCAGTTGCTCGATCATTGTGGCCAGTTCTTGATGAGCTTGTTTCTGTTCATCTAAGCGCTGTTGAACACGGGCAAATTGCAGCTGCTGTTGGCCCTGTTGCTGTTCTAACAAGGCGAGCTTTTGCTGCGCTTGTTGTGCAGCCTGCTGCACCTTTTGCACTGTTTGGCGTTGCTGTTGTAATTGTTCCTGAACAGCCTCGATAGCTTCACGCTGATCATGCAAACGCGTAATTAAGTCTTCTAGTTGCTGATTCAAAACGTGTTGATTTTGCTGTTGTGCGGTCAACTGCTGTTGGCGCTGCAAAATACTGATACCAGCATCGGCGCTGGCTAACTTACCAGTGCGTATCCAACCATGACCAAACCATAACCCATTAGCCAGTATGACACTTGCATAGGCAGGCAAGTCGGCGAGTATTTTCTCCGCTTGGCTGACTGACTCAGCGACAACCACTTGCCCTAAGAGGCCAGCTAAAGCATCTTGAGTATGTACTTTTTCTAGCAAGCTACCAGGCAGCGCTTCAGATTTCTGGTTAGCATACAATAAAGCTAAGCCTGGACTATCTGATAGGACTTTTTCTTTGTGCTGCAAACCTTGTTGCACAAAGGGGGCTTGCAACCAATCACCTAATACTTGCTCTACGGCGGCTTCCCAACCTGTTTCTACTTGCATACTTTGTAACAAGGTTGGGTGATCATCCTGCAGCCAGTCTGATGGACACTCTGTAGCTAGCTGCTGGGCTTCATCTAGCAACATTTGTAAGGAAACAACCTGACCTTTGACCTGACTTAGTTCTTCTTTAACTTGATCTAGCTCAGCTTGGGTATCTTGCTCCTGTGAGCGCAGATCTTGTTGTTGCTGTTCTAAGGAAGCAAGTTGTTGTTGCTGTTGTTCACTTTCGAGTTGTGCTTCTGCCAACAGTTCCGTTAACAATTCCAACTCATTGTCATCGTCGTCAATCACTAATTCTTCACGTTCACTGCGCAATACTTGCAGTTCTTGAGAAACCTGATCAAAACGTTGGCTATAATTTTGTAAATTAGCACTGGTAACATCTAGTTGGCGCTGCAGTTCACTTTGCTCAGCAGCCTTTAGGTCCCACTTATCTTGCCATTCTTGCCGTGCCTCTTCACTGGCTTGCAAAACTTGCTCAGCTTCCAGTAACTGTTCCTGAGCTAGCTCAATATCTGGCGCTAACTGGTCTTCCTGCTGCTGCAGATGGGTGAGTTCTCGGCGGTCATTGCTTATAACTTGGGTAATGCGCTCTAATTGCCGTTGTGCTTCCGCATAGTCCAACTGCCATTGCTGTTCCTGCTGCCGCTGATGCTCCAAAGTTTGCTCTAGACGCGCAATATCTGCGCCCAAACGATAGTACTCGCCTTGGCTTTGATTAAAGCTTTCCTGCACCACCCCAAGAGCGTCTTTTTTGACATCAAGCTGCGCAACACGGGTGTTCTGTTCACTGCGCAGGAGATTCATTTCATCCTGAATACGTCCTATACCAATGCGCTGATCCATAAGCTTAGTGCGTAGATTGCGCCACTGCACCGCGGCCAATTGCGATTTATGAGTACGTTCTTCTTGTTTAAATTGGGTATATTGCTCAGCGGCAGCGGCCTGACGCTTTAAGGTTTCTAGTTGCCGACCTAACTCGTCGCGAAGGTCTTCCAGCCGCTCCAAATTCTCCCGTGTACGCTGAATACGATTAGAGGTTTCACGCCGACGCTCTTTATAACGGGAAATGCCCGCTGCCTCTTCAATATACACACGTAATTCTTCAGGCCGTGATTCTATTAACCTGGAGATCATGCCTTGCTCAATAATCGAGTAACTACGAGGCCCTAAGCCGGTGCCTAAAAAAAGGTCCGTAACATCACGACGACGACACTTTTGATTATTAAGGAAATAGGTAGACTGCCCTTCACGAGTAACTTTACGCTTTATCGATACTTCGTTGTAACTAGCATATTCACCGGCTAAGGTACGATCATGGTTGTCAAAGATGAGTTCAATACTGGCTTGGCCCACAGGCTGCCTTGAAGTAGAACCATTAAAGATAACATCAGTGGCACTTTCACCACGCAGATTTTTGGCGGAGCTTTCACCCATTACCCAGCGCACAGCATCAATAATATTCGACTTACCACAACCGTTGGGGCCAACGACAGCGCATAGATTACCCGGCAAATTGACCGTAGTGGGATCAACAAAAGATTTAAAGCCAGCTAATTTTATACTTTTAAGACGCACGGTTTTGGGTTACTCAAATACAGCAGCCCGAAACAGGCTGGGCCAAACTATTGGCCAGAGACTATACGATTAATTACCAAGTCTACCACTTCTTGCGCAGCAACAGAAACAGAGTTTACCTGACCTACTAAATCACCATTTATTTGTGGTGGTGTGCCTGCTTTCGCAATATGTGCGACAACTTCTAACTCCGTATAGTCTGCCAAGTTAGTATCTGGTAACAAGGCCATAGTATTGTTCAATTGTAAGCGTAAAGGCAAGGTCGATGGGTCAAGACGGGTGGCTAATAGAGGCATTGTTTGCCCAACTGGACGGGCATAAACAAATAGTACAGCCTCTGGATTAGTCGGTACTTGTAAGCCATTTGCTAGACGCACTGTTACTTCAATTAAAGGCCCTGCCTCCACACCTGACTGCTGCTGGGCAAGTTGCTGGCGAGCATTACGAATACCTGTGGCTAAAGATTCTGCCCCCTCACCACTACTTGACGCGGCTAACGCCTGCTCCCAAAAACGGATAGCATCGGTAAAGTTCTCCGCTTCATAGGCTTGGATACCCAATAAACTTAGGGCCGAGACATCATTTGGATTGGCATTGATAGCCTCGTTAATTGCCAGACTAACGCGCTCACTAAAGTCACCATCAATCACAAATAGAGCCTGAGCATAATTACCTAAAATAGAGGCACGTTCTGGTGAGCCCTCTACGGCATACTGTTTAGCTAATTGAAAGGCCTGTAAACTTTCCTCTAGGAGTTGGTTTTGTAATAAATAATTAGCCAGAATAAACCAACCTTCTGGATTATTTGGGTGTTTTTGCAGATTGGACTGCAATGCAACTAACAGTTGTTCCATACTCTCAGAGCTTTGCATAATGGCCCGGGTAGCTAGCATATTCTGTCGCTGTTGCATACCATTGCCAGCACCCCACTCGGTATACAAAAACCAACCAGAAAGCGGTGTTAACAAGGCTGTCAGCAGCAACAAATATGCACCACGATTTTTAATCTTGGGGCCAGCTTGTTGGCTTTTTAAGTCCTCTAGCAGCCCTCGCTCTAATTCCGATTGGCGCTCGGCAAACTCAGTTTCGCTAAGATTTCCAGCAGCCAAATCCGCTTGCATATCCTGCTTTTGTTGTTCAAATAAATGAATATTATCAGCACGATTAGGATCAGACTTTTGCCAATCAGTGGGTGCTGGGCGCAGTAATGGCCACAGTAAAAACAAACTGGCTAAGGTCATCAAAATGCTAGCCACCCACCAATAATCGCTCATTTATTTTGATCCTGCTGTTGCTTTATTAGACTGTCTAACTCAGCCCTTTCTTGATCATCTAAGGTGGCTGCGGCAGTGCCTTTGCCACGACGTATAAACACCAATACTAATGCTCCTATAATTAATAGTACCAAGGGCGCTAACCATAACACTAAGGTTTGGGCCTTAAATGGTGGGTTATATAATATAAAGTCACCATATCGCTGGACCATAAAAGCACGTATTTGCTCATCGCTTTGGCCATCATCGACCATAATTTTAACTTGTCGACGTAAATCCTTGGCAATAATCGAATCAGAGTCAGCCAGATTTTGGTTTTGGCACTTTGGACAACGTAGCTCTAGGGTTAAATCCGTAAATCTTTCAGCCAATTCAGGTGAGGCAAATTGATAGGTTTCAATTGCCGCCACTACAGGTGAAGAAACACTATAAAAAAGACAAAATAATAGTGTAGCTAATATTCTCGACATAACTATCAACCTATTGTGCCTGCTGCGCCATTAGGGACTCATATTGTGGTTTCATGTCTGCCCAAGTGCGTTCATTTAATTCCCCTGTGAGCTTATCAATAATGAAGCCATTGGCATCCACAAGATAAGTTTCAGGTGCACCCACTACGCCTAGTTCAATACCTAATCGCCCTTGGGGGTCATAAATTGAAAACGCATAAGGGTCACCTAATTCAGCCAACCACTGTTTGGCAGGCTCACGTTGATCATGATAATTAACGCCAATAATACGTACACCCTCTTGCGCCACCAGAGCATTTAAAAAAGCATGTTCAGCCTTGCAAGTTGGGCACCATGTTGCCCATACATTAATCAGACTTGGGGTACCTAGTATATCGTCACGGCCAAGGATACGGGTGGGGTCAGCTAGACTTTCGCCGGTAAAGTCGGTGAGTTTTTGGCCCACTAGACTTGATTCAAGTTTAGTTGGATCTTTACCAAGGCCTGCATATAAAAATACGCCTAAACCAAAGGCCATCAACATGGGTAACAGCAATAACAAACGTAACCAACGGTTTTTTTGTTCACTCATAATAAACCCCCTCTACTGGGCACGTCGCCGACGGTAACGTTTATCCCATACTGCCAGCACAGCGCCCAGAGACATTAAAATGCCTCCTAACCAGATCCAACGTACCATAGGTTTAAAGTGAATACGCATAGCCCAAGCATCGTCAGCTAAGGGCTCACCCATGGCGACATAGATATCCCGACTTAAGGCCGCATCTATGGCAGCTTCGGTCATCACCTGTTGGCGAGCTATATAAGTACGCTTTTCAGGGTACAAGTAGGTATAGAATTCGCCCTCTTGGTTTACTTTCACAATACCTTGTACAGAGGTGTAGTTAGGACCCACAATATCTTGCGTACCATTAAAAATAAACTCATATTGCTCTACTTGCAGGTTATCACCAGGCGCCATGCGAATATCATAATTCGCTTCATGGGTACTGACCACAGCAATACCTACAGCCGTCACACCCACGCCAATATGGGCTAACAACATGCCATAATAGCCGGGATTAAGCTGACGTAGACCTCGCAACCAGCCTTTATGTCTGACACGGCGACTTAAATCACGATAGCTAGCGGCTATTAACCAAACTAATAGTGCCACTGCTAAAGCCGTAGCCCAATTAAATTGGCTGCCGTAAAGAAAAGGAAATACCAGACCTGCAGCAACTGCAATCAACACTGGAGAGCGCAGTAACTGTAACAATTCACTGACCTGAATGCTCTTCCATTTGGTCAGTAAGCCAAAGCCCATAGAGATCATCAGCAAGATCATTAGTGGCACAAACACTTTATTGTAGTATGGCGGGCCAATGGAGACTTTACCACCACCAAAGGCATCCAATAATAATGGGTATAAGGTGCCTAATAGAACCACAAGGGTAGAGATAACCAAGAGAATATTATTGATTAACAGAAAATTCTCCCGCGACCAAAAGACAAAGCCAACGCGACTGGCCACACTACTAGCCCGCAATGCATAGAGTCCCAGAGAACCACCGACAGTTATAGCTAATAGAATTAATACAAAAAAGCCCCGTTCTGGATCAGCTGCAAAAGCATGCACTGAGGTCAAAATACCTGAACGAACTAAAAAAGTTCCTAACAAACTTAGGCTAAATGCCAAAATAGCCAACAGAATCGTCCAATTCTTAAATAGCCCACGTTTCTCGGAAACAGCCAAAGAGTGCATCAAGGCTGTGCCTATTAACCAAGGCATAAAGGAAGCATTCTCTACTGGATCCCAGAACCACCAGCCGCCCCAGCCTAATTCATAATAGGCCCACCAACTGCCCAATACGATACCTAAGGTAAGGAAGCCCCAGGCAACAATGGTCCAAGGGCGAGACCAACGCAACCATGCCGCATCCACCTTACCATCTAAAAGCGCCGCTATGGCAAAGGCAAAGGCCACGGAAAAACCAACATAGCCCATATACAAGGTGGGTGGGTGCACTATTAAACCAAAATCTTGTAACAATGGATTGAGATCAGCACCTTGGGCTGGCCCTTCCGGTAAATAACGCCAAAAGGGGTTAGAAGTGATCAGGGTAAATAGCATAAAGCCAATAGCAATTAGCCCCATTACGGATAAGACTCGCGCCAACATAGCAGGTGGTATGGATTTAGCAAACAGGCTTACGGCCATGGTCCACCAACCCAGCATCAGCACCCACAAGAGTAACGAACCTTCGTGACTACCCCATACTGCTGATATTTTGTATTGCACTGGTAAAGCTGAATTGGAGTTAGCTGCCACATATTGTACTGTAAAATCGTCATTGACAAAGGCTAGGGTCAAACATATAAACGACAAGGTTAAAAACAAGCCTTGGCCAATGGCCAAGGGTCGTGCAGACATAATTAAACGGGCATGGCCTGTGTAAGTACCTAATAACGGTAGTAAACCCAAGGCAACCCCCAAACATAAAGCCAAAATTAGAGCCATATGGCCAATTTCAGGAATCATTTATACACAGCTCCGGCTTTTTCACCCATATCATTGGCTTGGTTAATGGCGTCAGTCACTTCAGGTGGCATATAGTTCTCATCATGTTTCGCTAACACTTCATCGGCCACAAACACACCATTGGGCTGTAACTTACCCTGCGCCACAATACCTTGCCCCTCGCGAAATAAATCTGGCAGTATGCCTTCATAAGACACAGTGACGTCATGGGCATAATCAGTCAGCACAAAGGTAACTAACAAACTATCTGGAGAACGCACAACACTGCCTTCGCGCACCATGCCGCCAGCACGTATACGCTTTTCATAGGGCGCTTTACCCTGAGCAATATCAGAAGGCGGGAAAAATAAATTGATATTCTGGGACAAGGCATAGAGTACCAAACCAACGATTAACCCCACGCCAGTTAGCATCAACAACACTAAAATTAATTTTTTCTTACGCTTAGGATGCATAGCCATACTAAACCTTTGCCGAGCGACCTAGTCGCGATTTAATCTGCTTACGCAAACGGCGATGACGCTGCTGAGCAACCCATATATTGGTTACCACCAAAAGAGCAAAACAAGCATAACTAAGCCATACATAAAAACCATGGCCATTCATATTTATAAACTGTTCAAAGGACGTAAAATACATGCTTAATCCTCCAGATATCGTGCCACCCAGGAGGATTGTCTTTCCTGGTCAAGAATTTCATTGCGGGTACGCTGCATAATTAGCCAAGCACAAAAACAATAACAACCAATCACCATCAATAGCAATGGTATATACATCTCGGGCGGCATACTCGGTTTACTGGTTAAGGTAAAGGTAGAAGGCTGGTGCAGAGTATTCCACCAGTCAACAGAATATTTAATTATGGGAATATTAATACTGCCGATAATAGCCAAGATAGCCGTTGCCCGCCCCGCCACAGAGCGATCAGGAATAGCCTGATTTAAGGCCATTACACCCGTATAAAGAAATAACAGTATCAAGGTTGACGTTAATCTGGCATCCCATACCCAATAGGTTCCCCAGGTGGGTTTGCCCCACACAGCACCGGTAATCAGGGCTAAGGCAGTAAAACTAGCCCCGACCAGAGTAGCTGATCTAGCGACCATAAAGGCCACTTTTATTTTCCAAATAAGACCGATGGCACCTGCTACTGCCATAAATAAAAATAGTGACTGGCCCAAAATAGCAGCAGGCACATGGACATAAATAATACGGAAGCTATTGCCCTGCTGATAATCAGCTGGGGCATAAAGTAAACCCCAAACCAGACCCCAACTAATCAATATCAGTGCCAAGCCAGCAAACCAGGGTTGTAGGCGTGCACCAAAGTCATAAAACCACTTTGGTGAAGCCATTTGATAGAACCACTTTGGCAGATGCCAATTATCAAACCAACTCATGCATTAAGTCCTTACCATCATCTCTACTTAGCCCTGCATTTGCCCAACTTTGAGTGCCATTGCCGCGGCCCATGGGGTAATCATAAGCGCAAAAATAAGCATGGCCGCCATATAGGCTAAATAACCCGAAACAGGCAACCCCTGTGCCGCTGCCGCCACTGCTCCAGTGCCAAAAATAAGTACTGGAATATACAATGGTAATACTAGTAATGAAATCAACATCCCCGCATTTTTCACCCCTGTGACTAAGGCTGCACCAACCGCACCAAAGAGGCTTAACGTAGGTGTCCCAACCAGTAAACTAAACATTAATGTTGGCAAAGCCTCAGCAGGCAAAAATAACATGCTTGCCACTAGTGGGGACAACAATACTAATGGCAAACCGCTGATTAACCAATGTACGATTACCTTCGCCAATACCAGAATCCAGGTTGGCTGATGAGCCATGAGCAACTGCTCTAAGCTACCATCAGCAAAATCCGCCTTAAACAATATATCTAGAGCTAATAAGGTCGCTAATAAAGCTGCGACCCAAACAATACCTGCCGCCACTTGACTTAGTAGAGAAGCTTCCGGGCTTATGCCCAGGGGGAATAGAGCCACTACCAAAACAAAAAACATCAGTGGATTGAGCATTTCTGCTGGATAACGCATTACCAACAAGAGGTCACGTCGAATAATGGCAAACATAAATGACATCATACGCGGGCTTCCTCAAGGGTGCTCAGATCAATAACCTTTACGCCATCAATAGTCAGGTCTTGATGACTAGTAAATACCATAGCACCACCCTTCTTAAGGTGTTCACTAAACCAACCCTGCTGATCTTTGATACCTTCTTGGTCCATAGCGGTTAAGGGTTCATCTAATAACCATAACGGCGCTGTTTGCAGATGTAACCTAGCGAGTGCCACACGTCGCTTTTGCCCGGCTGACAATTGCGCAACCAGGGATTCTTCAAAACCCCGTAAACCGACTTTTGCCAAAGCACTATAGCGCTGTTGGTCTGTGCTAGGTGTTGATAAAGCCGTTAGCCAAGCTAAATTTTCATTGGCCGTTAACTGTTCCTTAAGAGCCAGCTTATGTCCGATATACAGTAAGCTCTTTTCGGCAGGAAAACTAATGTCTCCTTTATCAACTGGCAATAAACCAGCCAACTGCCTTAACAGACTAGTCTTGCCAGATCCATTGGGACCTTTAACATGCCAAATTTCCCCCGCCCTAACGCTGAACTGCAAGCCAGAAAATAGGCAGCGTTCATCTCGCTCACAGGCTAGCTGTGCAACCTGTAAGAGGATAGGCGGTGTGGTTAATTGCATGCTAGTGAATAATTCCGCGTTTAAGTGATGAGCATTTAATCATCATATTATAACCCTTAACCCGTCTGAGCACAGCCTGAGCTTGCAGAAGTTTAAAGCATATATAGGGTTGACGCAGCCAAGTTACAACAAAAAGCCCTAGCAGCAAGTGTAAAGTTTCATAAAGCCATGTTTGTTATAGGCTAAATGCCATCAAACACGATTATTTTGCTGGTGATGTCACTTCCCATATGGGTATTTGATGACGCTGGCGCAACAGCTGGGTGAGCAGTAAATCATAGGCCTGAACACCACGGGCTAAATGATTATAACGAGAAGGAACTTGACCCGCTGCGCTGGCATTGCGGAACTGTGTATCATGGGGAATCACAGCGTTGGATACCCGTTCTCCAAATTCCTTACGGATAGTACGTAAGCTTTGTATTGATGGCTTGGTGCGCCGATCATACATGGTTGGTACTACCAAGGTATGTAATGGCTGTCCTCGTGATACCAGAAGATGAGATAAGGTATTGGCCATACGTAATAGGCCTTTAATAGCCAAAAATTCCGTTTGTACCGGCATTAATAATAATTCACATGCCGCAAGGGCGTTAATCATGGTAATGCCCAGTACCGGGGGGCTATCTAGCAGCACATAATCAAATTCTTTATCGAGACTTTGCATGGCTTTATGCACAACTAAACCCAAGCCAGTTAAGCCAGCTGTTTGACGCTCTAAGGATGCCATAGCACTTGATGCTGGCAGTATAGTAATACCTGGTTCTTGAGTAGGAAGAAGTAATTGCCCTACTGGTGTAGCTGGTGTTTGAAATAAATTGTAAACAGATTTATCTAGGCTCTCTGCATCATGACCAAAGTATTCTGTCAGGGAAGCATGGGGATCTAAATCAACCACTAAGACCCGCGCATCTTGCTGTGCTAGGAGACCAGCAAGGGCCACAACGGTAGTGGTTTTCCCCACACCACCCTTTTGATTAGCAATAGCCCATACCTGCAACGTTTCTTCCCCTAGGTTAACAACTATTTACTGCGAAGTGGCAGTAATCACTATTTTATAACCATATAAATGCAATAATGCACAGTCATCGCCTTATTTACGGCCACCCTTCATATGGATATACATCATGGCAGTGGTAATTGCATCACCCAATGCCGTATGCCGGCCAACAATGGGGATCTGCAATTGTTTGGCAATATCGTCAAAACCCAATTTCATTTCAAAATCGTTCATGGCTTTGAGATTTAGCCGACGCCTAAAGAGACTAATAATATCCACACTACGGTTGGGCATACCAAAGCCAAACAGCGGCCGCATAACCTTATCCAAAACAGCCAAATCATAGTTAATATAATAACCAACTAGAGGCCTATTCCCTACAAACTCGAGCAGTTTGCGCAATGCCTCCTCCAAGGGTAAACCATCGGCAAGATCTATACGTCGCAACAGATGAACTTTGACTGATTCTGCCGGCAAATTGGCTGGCGCCTGAATGTTAATTGATAGGCCATTGCTACTCTTCACCCGATTATCTTTAATAATCACCGCACCGATAGAAAGTATTTCCGCCTGTTTAACGTCCATACTGGTGGTTTCAATATCTAAGGCCACCATTTCATCACCATGATAAGGTGCAAATAGCCCACGCCACCTTGCTTGCCCATTACGACGGCCGTATTTAAGTCGATCTTGGAACCGACGCATATGGCGACGCAAATACATTACAAGCCACCTCCAAACTGATAGCGTAAACCAAGGTGTTGTTTAAACTCTTTGACCACATGGAACGCTTGCCGTAATGTGTCTTTCTCCAGCCGGTCTAAATCATCAAGATCAATCATACTCTGTGAACCAACTTGGCTGGTGTTGGTACCCATACGACCCAATTCAGCCTTGACTCGTAGAAGATGAAAAACCCCAAAGGCTTCCTGTAATTCATTCCCCATTCGTCGTGGCAAGACACCCATATCCACCAATGCTGTTATACGGGAAAAGGTATTATTCTCAGGGATTTTATATTGTAATGCCATGGTACGGACACCGTGCACTATGGGGAAGATACCACCGCGTTTTAAATCAATACCATTACTCCGATTACGAATGCTCCCCAACAAGGTTAAGGGCGTATCAAATACTGTTGCCACCTTAGCAAAGGCGGTTAAAAACCTTTGGTGCTGCTGAATTTCTTTAAAGAACCAATTACGACTGGTTTTATAGAGAGCAGCATTGCCTGCCACTGGTGCAGCATCTACAGCAATGGATAATTTTAAGATACTTTCCTCGTCACCCAAGTTGACCCAATCCTGCATACGTTTGGTCCACTCGCTAATGGGCTGAACCCAAAACGGATTGCTCACCATCACCTCACCAGGACAAGGTGGAAAACCAATCTCTTGCAACACCCGTGCATATTCGCGCATGATTTCTGGGCCGTTTGGCCAGTCCAGACTATCCCGCATAATCAGGCCATTATCTTGATCTGTTTTGGTAATCTGCTCCCCTCGCCCTTCACTGCCCATAACCACCAAACAGACGTGAGGAATAACATCCTCAGGAACTAATAAATTAAACAGTTTAGCCATTAAACGTTTATTGAGTGCTGCTAACAAATCCATTAAGAAACGCACTTTTATGCCCTGTTTATGCAGTGATCGGATCAAAGCATCCATATCTCTTGACGCAGCAGCCAGCTCCTCAACAGAGCTAGCTCGCTCAATACGTAAGCCAACCACATGGGAGTGACTAGAAAAGAAACTCAATGCTTCCGTTAGTTCTACTACACCCTGCAATTGCCCATCTGTCATGACCACCACCCGATCAATACCATGACTGGTCATGCGTACAAGGGCATTAAACAGGTAATCGTTAGCCTCAACAGTTACCAAACGATAATTAGCAATTTCTTTTATGGGTGTTGCGGTAGGTAACTTATCAAGTACCAAGGCATTTAATAAGTCAGTACGCGTTATCATCCCGTAACGTCTGCCACGCTGCACTAAAGCACTTTCTGCTTTCTGCTCACGCATCAAGCGAGTAGCCTGTTCAATATCCGCGGTGGCCTCGATAACCAAGGCATCGTGCATACAGGAGGTGCCTACCGTGGCCAACATAAACTCAGCCATATCTAGGTCAGGATTGTTATTCGCCAATAAATCCTGTTGCAACGTCTGGTTATTAAAATAATCACCAAAGTGGCTATTGCGGTAAATCAATTCCAACAAGTGTTTGGCAGGTAGTATGTAACAAATGGTTTCTTCGTCGGCAACAAAGTCATGAATCGATCTGCCACGAATCGCTGACCAAGCACCAAAGTACTCTTCAGCCCCATAATGTACTAAGGTATGACTGGCATTTTGATCCTGAGCTTCTAGCTCACAGACAAAACCTTTAATGATAAGGTACAGGCCTTCTGATTCACCGCCGCCAGCGATAATCGTTTCACCTTTTTGGTAGTAGCCGACATCCATATGCTCAGCCATATAATCTAGTTCCTCTGTATTGAGCAAACTAAAAGGCACGACCTGCGTATTAATATTTTGCAGTAGACTCATGCTTGGCTAAACCATATACCTAAGTTTAAATAAATAATAACTAGTGGGCTTAAAGAATAACAAACTAGGTACTTGGAATAAGCCAAGCACCCTGTTTATGAAGACAGACTGAATAGCTTCAGTCAATTGTTTTGCTGTTGTTTGTGGCAAAACATTATCCTTAGTTTTATCAGACCCATTGATTAGTAATAGGCCGACCCCTGATTACGTGGCACACGAATATCCTGTACCATTTTCTGAATTGCCTTTGGTGGAGGCGGTGTTAGATGTGACACAATATACGCAATTAAGAAGTTGAGCAACATTCCCATCGCACCAAAGCCCTCTGGTGAAATACCAAATAGCCATTGTTCTTGTGTTCCACCCATAAAGCGGAAGTAAATAATATAGGCTAAGGTCGAAATCAAACCTACCAGCATGCCACTAATAGCGCCATATTTATTCATGCGCTGATAGAAAATACCCATAATAATGACGGGGAAAAAGGATGCACAGGCCAGACCAAAGGCCATGGCCACCACAGCCGCAACATAACCGGGTGGATTCATGCCTAAATAACCCGCTACTAGCACACTGACCATGGCAGCTATTCGAGCTATACCCAGTTCCTGACTATCCGTAATTTGCGGGCGCAAGGTTTTCTTAACTAGATCATGAGATACTGCTGTAGCGATTACCAACAGTAATCCAGCGGCCGTAGATAAAGCCGCCGCCATGGCACCAGCAGCTACTAAGGCCACTACCCATTTGGGCATTTCAGCCACTTCGGGGTTAGCCAGTACCATAATATCGGGGTCAACATATAACTCGTTAGCAAATGGCTGCTGTTGAGGATCAAAATCTCCTTCACCAGGGTTAACCACCAAGCGGATATTGTCATTGGCAATATCCTCTATAGGTTCATCCGCTACTGTCCAAAAATCTGGACGTTGATCTTTGCCGGTAAAAGCGCCACCAGCGGCATATTGCAAGCGACCATCGCGATTATGATCATACCAAGCTACCAAGCCGGCCGTTTCCCATTTTTGGAACCAACTAGGCATGTCCTCTTGCAAGGTACCTTGTCCATCAGCACCATTTACGGTCTCAATTAGATTTATGCGACCGAATGCGCCAACGGCTGGTATAGAAGTATGTAATACGGCGATAAAAGCCAATGCCCAAGCTGCCGAAATACGCGCATCACGCACCCTTGGTACAGTGAAGAAGCGCACAATTACATGGGGCAGACCGGCTGTACCAAACATCAAAGCAGCGGTGATAAAGAAGATATCGACATTACTTTTGCTACCTTCAGTAAAACTAGCAAAACCAAGCTGCTCAACCAAACCATCCAAATGGTCTAGGACATAAACACCACTATCAAGGGTTGCCCCCAACCCAGTTAAGGGCAGCAAATGCCCGGTCATGGTAAAGGTTAAAAACAAAGCTGGTACATTAAAAGCAAAAATCATGACGCAGTATTGGGCAACCTGAGTGTAGGTGATACCTTTCATCCCCCCTAATACGGCGTAGATAAACACTACTGCCATACCAACCATTATGCCAATTTCGATTTCTACTTGCAGAAAGCGTGAAAAGACAATACCTGTTCCACGCATTTGGCCAGACACGTAAGTAAAAGAAATAAACAACAAACAGATAACAGCGACAACCCTTGCAACATTGGAATAGTAACGATCACCAATAAAATCAGGCACCGTAAATTTGCCAAATTTACGCAAATAGGGGGCTAAAAGTAAGGCCAGCAAAACATAGCCGCCAGTCCAGCCCATAACATAACCACTGGCGTCGTAGCCTGCCAATGAGATAACCCCAGCTAGGGAAATAAAGGAGGCGGCTGACATCCAGTCGGCGGCTGTGGCCATGCCGTTTGCCAATGGTGTCACACCACCGCCAGCCACATAAAAATCATGGGTGGTGGCGACACGACTCCAAAAAGCGATGCCAATATAAATAATAAAAGAACTAGCTATAAAGATATAGGTAAGGAGTTCTGTACTCATGATTAGTTCCGGTATATGCATCTGTTTATGGTTTATTCATGCACATCAAATTCATTGTCAAGGCGATTCATTCGCCAGGCATAAGCGATGGTGAGTAAACAAAAACTCAGTACACTACCCTGATTGGCAAACCAGTAACCCAGTTTAAAACCAAATAACTGGAATTGGTTAAGTACATCAGCAAAGAGAATTCCAGCCCCAAATGACACTAAGAACCAGATACCCAGATAAAGAACGATAATTTGGAGATTACGGCGCCAATATTGCTGCGCCAAATTTTGCTTTTGCATAAGAAACCTTTGTTATTATTGTTTGTTAAACAACAATATATCACGATTACGGATTGGTACAATGGCCTGTACCCATAGCCCACAAGAACCAGCCTTGGTGAAGCGCAGCGCAATTGCTAAATATATGGCTGAGAAGCCAGCATTTACGGCTAAAAAATGCAAATACTAAAGTCTTTGCAAGGGTTTATCAGAAAGCAACATCAGCGTGCCAAGTTACCTGACAATAGGCGCTATTAGTAGTCCTTAACAATATTCAAAAAGTTAATTTTAAAGCATTTTTGCCATTATCAAAATGCTTTTAGTGGTGAATTAAGCTTCTTTATTCTTATATGCTTATTGCCATAAAAAAATACCCAGCCGGTTAATGACTAGGTATTGTCTAATATTGTCTTTAAACCACTAGCGATTACAACGATTATCTATCAAGTCATTAACCACGCTTGGATCGGCAAGAGTAGAGGTATCCCCTAACTCAGCATAGTCATTAGCAGCAATCTTGCGGAGAATGCGGCGCATAATTTTACCTGAGCGGGTTTTTGGTAAACCTGGGGCCAATTGAATAAAATCAGGTGCCGCAATAGGACCAATATCCGCGCGCACCCAATTACGCAACTCAACCTTCAGTTCATCAGTCATTTTATAGCCATCTTTTAAGGTGACATAACAATAGATTCCCTGACCTTTAATATCATGTGGGTAACCCACTACAGCCGCCTCAGAAGTGGCCTCGTGGGCGACTAGTGCACTTTCAATTTCGGCGGTACCCATACGGTGCCCAGAAACATTAAGCACATCATCCACACGCCCTGTAATCCAATAGTAGCCATCTTCATCGCGCCGAGCACCGTCACCCGTAAAATAAACATTTTCAAAGGTAGAAAAATAAGTTTCTTCAAAGCGTTGATGATTACCCCAGATAGATCTTGCTTGACCTGGCCAGCTATCAAGTATAACTAGATTACCTTCGGCAGCCCCTTCAATTAACTGACCATCGTTATCAACCAGTGCTGGCTGGACACCAAAAAAAGGCAATGTGGCTGAACCTGGCTTAGTGGCAATAGAGCCTGGTAAAGGCGTAATCATATGGCCACCGGTTTCGGTTTGCCACCATGTATCAACAATAGGCGCTGTACCATCACTAAAGACCTTACGATACCACTCCCAAGCTTCTGGATTTATAGGTTCGCCCACTGAGCCTAGTAACTTAATACTGGTAAGGTCAGCATCACCAAGTACGTCGTCACCATGCTGCATAAGTGCTCGAATGGCAGTGGGTGCAGTATAAAATTGATTAACCTTATGTTTTGCAATCACTTCACCAAAACGCGCATTGGTTGGGTAGTTAGGCACACCTTCAAACATCAGGGTTGTCGCCCGATTGGCCAAAGGACCATAAATTATATAACTATGACCAGTAATCCAGCCCACATCGGCCGTGCACCAATAAATATCACCTGGCTTATAATCAAACACATATTTGTGGGTCAAAGCCGCCCAAACCAAATAACCACCACTGGTGTGCTGTAAACCTTTAGGTTGGCCAGTCGAACCAGAGGTATAGAGAATAAACAGAGGGTCCTCAGCATTCATTACTTCAGGTGTATGTTGATCTGAAGCAGTAGCGACAATATCTTCATACCAAACATCACGCCCAGCCTGCCAAGCAACATCAGAACCTGTGCGCTTAACCACCACCACTTTTTCAACACAGTCTAGGTTAGCTATAGCCTGATCAACATTCCCTTTAAGAGGTATACTGCGACCGCCACGGATACCCTCATCGGCGGTAATAATAATATTACTATTGGCACCAGCGACTCGGCCCGATATCGCTTCTGGCGAAAAGCCACCAAAAATCACCGAGTGTACAGCACCAATGCGAGCGCAAGCCAACATAGCCACTGCTGCTTCAGGAATCATAGGCATATACAGGGTAATCACATCCCCTTTCTTCGCACCTTGGGCAAGCAAGGCATTACTAAACTTACACACTTGAGCATGCAGTTCACGGTAACTAATGTGGCGGTTATCAGCTGGATCGTCACCTTCCCAAATAATGGCTATTTCATCGCCATATGCGGATAGGTGTCGATCTAAACAATTGGCGGCAACATTTAACTCACCATCGGCATACCATTTAATATCAACGTTACCTGGAGCAAAGGAGGTTTGCTTAATCGTTGTCGGTTCTTTAATCCAATCAACCATACCAGCCTGTTTGTGCCAAAAGGCTTCAGAATCACTGATGGACTCCTGATACATAGCGGCACGAGTATTGCTATCAGCCCAAGAATTAGCCGCTACTTTAGCATCAATTGGGTAAGTTTTTATGTCACTCATTTTGTTTGCCTTAAACTTTTTATAAGAATATTTTACAAATATTGTCTATATGGTCAACTTTTAAGAAACCTTACTTTATCCATAGCAATCTAACTTAACTTAGCCAACATTAAGCTGCTTTTGTACCAGTTAAAGCTATATTAAAGGATCTTAAATGACTATTATTCTAGCTGTTTAACTTAGACAAACAAGATTTGTTTAATTTTAATCTTGGCAGTTATCATTACTACACAGTCATTCAGCGATTAATAATTGAAGGCCTTATGCATAACTAATGTCAGTTACAACTGACCTCGACAAAAATGTAATTGATTAACTTCTTTGAAAGAATCTTATTGCTATATCCGTGTGTTACTATTAAATGACTCTAATAAATAATAATGATAAATAATTATTTTCTAATTT
>DNNY01000039.1:0-862 GCA_003497765.1 Oceanospirillaceae bacterium | reverse complement strand
ATTTTCTAATTTTTTTGGCAAAAATAAACCGTTTAATATGAGCTTAGTTAGCATTCTTCTACTTATTTCCTCCCTACTTTGCACCTTGGCTACTGGCTTTATACTTACCTATGCCATTGTGGTCATGCCCGGCCTAGCTAAACTTAACGATAAGGAATTTATAAGGGCATTTCAGGTCACTGATAAAATTATTCAAAACAATCAGCCAGCTTTTATGCTTATTTGGGTTGGCTCGATCATTTCCGTAGTGGCCATGATGATCAGTGCATTTATATCTACAGAGTCGACTATAACACCGTTTATTATAGCTGTTGGTGCTGTCTATCTTCTTGGCGTGCAAGGGCTAACCATATTCATCCATATTCCACTTAATAACCATATCCAGAAACTTAAAATCAATGAACTTAATGATCAATTGATGCAAGAGGAACGAGGGTTATTTGAACAACGGTGGAATTTTTACAATCGTCTTCGCACGCTTATTGGGATTGGTGTGAGTATTTCATTGCTGAGCATATTAATGCTGCAATAGCTCAAGTCTGCTTTTTTAGCTATTGAGACTTTTGAAATTCTTCTGCCAGCATCAAGTTAACACTCTCATGTAATTCACTATAAACAATGACTACTTTACCCTGCAGTAGCTGTTGCTTTAGCTGTTCTACTTTGTCCGCTAAAGATGTTTCAACTTGCCCATAATCAGTTCCATCACGGCTAGCGTATTCTTGCAGCAAATTATCAAGTGTGGCCGCTGGCAATTGCTGCCATGGAATAATCATCGGCTTACCAATTTTGAGACATTAGTTCGTTATGACGTGCCCAGCAAAGTTGCATAATGCGCACTTGGTCCTCAGCTTGGGTCAAA
>DNNY01000129.1 GCA_003497765.1 Oceanospirillaceae bacterium | reverse complement strand
GTTTATGGATCGGGTAAATTTGGTGCTTGCGATTGGGATAAAGTAATCAAACAGCATCCAGATTTGGCCAGTCCTTTCGCTAGTGAAATGCTAGTTTGTTATTTGTTGCGCCAGTTTAGTATTGATCAGCTCCATCATTTGGTCCACCAAGAAGCCTACCCTGATGCCGTCGATATGAATGTAGATGTGCAACGCTATTTGGGTATCGGTAATTCTACTGGCTTAGGAATGGCACCTTGGTTAGTAAACCACCCGCAAATTACCGCACAATGGGTTTTGCAGCGTGAAACCGCCTTCGCTCGTGTCCTTAGTATGCCGGCTACTGCGCCCAAGATCAGTCAATTGCAAGAACTTATGGCAAGAGCGTGTCAGCATGTCCACGAAGTAAGTACCTTCGATGCCTGGCAGGCTAACAATAATCGGATGCTATTAGCAGACCTAGAAAACCTCAATGATTGGTTTAATAATACTGCGACTGAGGTGCAAGATTGGCAGCAAATACACGCTTGGGCGGAACGGCATTATAGTCTCGAAGCACAGGAATTATTGATTAACCTAATGTTGGAGTTATATCCCGATATTGTCGATAGCTTTGCCCAAGGCATGGCCATAGCGGAATCGTTACAATATGACCCCACAGAGTCCGCCCAGCGTCTAGCTGAAGCCATTAAACACACCTATGATTGGGTATTTGATTACAACTTTAATGACGCGGAGCAGATGGCCACCTTTTGGTATTATTCCCAAAACAAAGTTGAACCAAGGCTAGGTAAAGTGGGTGTTGACGCTGGTGCAGAACTACAAATGTTTTTGGGTATTGCTAAGGCAGTCCAAGATTGTCATGCCGACCTACACACATTGTTGGATGCTGATAAGGATGCAACAGTAGCTGACTTTCTCTTGCAGTATCCAAGCCACCAAGGCATTGTGGCTCGTATTGCCACTATGTCAAAGACGACCTACGGAGAAATACGTGCCAACTTACTTGAGGAAAGTGTTCTCCCCATGCATTTGCTGCGCGCTAAGCTAGCCTTTTTTGGGGTGAGTAAATTTGATCCTAAATCAGCATTATGGGTGCGTAATACTATGTTCCAAGGGGCACCATTAGTATCGGAGATAAATACCAATGGCTTCGATGACTGGTCTTTTCCCGTAGCGCCTGACCTTGCCTATACACCGGAGGCGGCTAGTGGCTGATTCTGTGGCGCTATCGGCCAATGAGATTAAGTTTATGATCAAGCGCAGTGTTGAGGGCCTTGGTTTTAGTCCTGGCGATCAACTTGGGGCAGGTATACGCGTGGCAACTTGTTATCAATATGGTTTGGTGGATGATAAAACCATACATAATGCCCTAGACTCCCTGCTTCCTGATGTACAAGCACCTAAAGTTATAGACCATGGTGAAGAATGGATCTTTGA
Source organism: Oceanospirillaceae bacterium (assembly GCA_003497765.1). GTDB lineage: Bacteria > Pseudomonadota > Gammaproteobacteria > Pseudomonadales > Balneatricaceae > Njordibacter. The sequence goes on along the minus strand of DNNY01000129.1, from coordinate 6,432 downwards.
TGCTCAAGGGCAAACCAGTCTGGTCCAAGCGGAATTGGCATATGGGGCAGCTATGTCTCATGGTGTAATGTCTATACGTTTACGTAACACATCAGAGGGCGTATTGGTGGCACCAATGCTAATGACATGGTTAAGCAAACCGATGAATCAACCCCAAATGCGACAAGACTTATCATTATATTATGTGCACCATGATGGTTCGCAACGTTGTTTGGCGATGACAGCCAATGGCAGTCTGCTGGGGCTTTATGAGCCACACAGGGACGTTGTTGCAGAAGATGAAGTGTTATTACGCGTAGATGAAAAGGCTATTGATGGTAATTTATTAGAATCTGCCAGTGATTTAATACGCCAGCGTGAAGCTTGTGTTGATAAGGGTATTTTTTTGTCAGCCACACTGGTGATGCGATTAAAGGATTTAATGATGGATTCATTTGTACCCGAATCCGATCAATCGCGCACTAGTGGTGCAGGTCCCGGTTAGTGCTTTTTAGTAGATTATTAATGCCACGGTGCTAGTGGGCTGATCTAATCAAATCAAGTTTTGCTTTACGCGAGAGTTTTTTTATTGCAGCTTCGCGTTTTGAGGCACTAGCACGATCTGGATGTAATTCTCGGTACACCATAGTATTAGCAGGGTCGCTGCGAAAAAAGCGAGCACCTAACTTTGGATTATTTTGGTGCTCATCAAGACGCCTTTGTGGATCTGTGGTAATACCTGTGTAGAGTTTTCCCGAAACTGTCTCTACCATATATACCCACCATTGCTGACTGTCTGTAGGTGTTATGCTCATTACGTAATCTAGTGAAAAAGAGTATAATGTGATACAAATTTTATCCGCTTACTGGTCATTATGCAGCCTGCTATTGAATCCTTACAAACCCTTTCCGATTTATTTAATCAAGTGGACGGCAACTATCGTATTTTTGATATTGGCTGTAGGCTGAAAAAACTATCGACAACCGAGTTTTTAGCCTTTGAAAATTCACAAAAACCTTATCCTATGCCTTGGCTGCGTCATGCATGGGTCGGTATTTTACTATGGCAGAATGAGCGTCAAGAAGCGGCACCGACTATTTGGTTTTTAAAGTTCCCCTTGGATGAGCAAGGTTTTTTAATTCAAGCTGCCCGTGATGAATTTCTTAATCAGTTGTTAGAAACTATAGGCACCAATATGCTAGATCAACAGGAATCAGCGGCCATTGGTGATAAGCTACAACATAGTAATTTAGCCTTTACGCCTGATCAGGAGCGCATGGCGGCCTTTAATGCCTGTGCCCGGCGGGTACTTAAGCAACCAGCCTCTGCGTATTATTCAGCAGTGCGTGATTATATATTGTCTGCTAAGCCAACTGATGAATGGCAGCAACTTGGCGTACAAGGATTTGCTGATTTGGTGCAGCGCTTAGAAGATGATGATAGCTTAGTTACAGCCGTGAGTAAGGCTCTGGCGACATTACCCAATCCAGTGCTAGTGAATCTAGCCATTCAATGTGAAAATGTTATCTTGCCATACCAGCTCAGCCAAGCATTACTGCAACGTGGTCAGCAAACTGACGATGCAGGGGAGCGCATTGCTTGCCTGCGTGGGGTAAGCCAAGGACCAAATAGTAAAGAACGTCAAGCATGGTTGCTACAACTTTTGTCGGATAGCGAAGCAACAGATGTGGAGTTGTTAGCTGTAGTGGTCAGTAAATGTCAGGCTGATTTAGCTGAAGATGGTGTGTTATCAGCTTTCCTTGAGGCTTGTGCTCCCGATCAGGGTGTATTTAATGCCCTAGTAGGGGAGCTAATGTATCAACAAGACTTGCGCCGGGCAATTTTAAACCTACTACGTAGTCCCCAGCGCAGTGACCGTTTGGCACAAGCTTTCGGTGAGTTATTACAGGCGCAAACCAATGCCTAAAGAGGATAATCTTAGGCCGGCTTGCCATTACCTTGGGCGCTAAAATGCTGCCCAGTAACCCCTTTGCTGTCTGGGCTCATTAAATACTGATAGACGGGCATAATGTCCTCAGGTGCCGGAACAGTCGCTGGGTCTTCTCCAGGATAGGCTTTAGCGCGCATATTAGTGCGAGTGGCTCCGGGATTAATAACATTAACCCGAATTTGGCTAATATTCTCAAGTTCAGCTGCCAGAATCTGGGTTAAACCCTCAGTGGCGAATTTGGAAACACTGTATGCCCCCCAATAGGCTTTGCCCTGATATCCCACAGAAGAACTGGTGAAAATAATGGCCGCGTCGGCGGACTTTTCCAACAGTGGCAAGAGTGCTTGGGTCATCATAAAAGTGGCATTTACATTGACCTGCATAACCTGTTGCCAAGTATGTGGCTCATAGTGGCTGATAGGGGTACGATCACCGAGGATGGAAGCATTATGAAGCAGGCCATCTAGGTGACCAAACTCAGTTAATAGGGTTGTGGCCATGGCGTCATAATCTTCAGCAGTGGCACTTAAAAGGTCAAGGGGATAAATGGCTGGCATGGGATAGCCATGGGCTTCTATCTCGTCATAGACTGACTCTAGCTGTTGCACATTGCGCCCAACCAAAATAACTGTCGCGCCCAAGGCAGCATAAGTTAATGCGGCTGTACGACCAATACCTGCATTGGCACCAGTGACAACAATATTGCGTTGGGCGAGGCAATTGGCCGGCGCTTGATAGTCAAACATAAATCATATTCCCAAGAGCCAAAAGATCAATTGCTAACGGCTGGTTTGGTGGCGTAGACCATATAATTAACATCTACATCTTTGGGATTAAGTTTGTAAATTTTGGTTAACGGATTATAGGTCAAGCCGGTCATATCATGGCTGTGTAAATCAGCAATACGCATATAGTCATGCAATTCTGATGGCTTGATAAATTTACTATGTTCATGGGTGCCTTTGGGTAGAATATTTAACACATACTCAGCACCAATGATGGCAAACAAAAAGGATTTTGGGTTGCGATTGATAGTCGAGAAAAACACTTGCCCGCCAGGCTTTAATAACTTCGCGCAAGCCGCGATAACTAGGCCAGGATCTGGTACATGTTCAAGCATTTCTAGACACGTGACCACATCATATTGTCCCGCTTCCTCTTCGGCTAATTGTTCTGCAGTAATTTGCCGATAAGTGACATCAACACCGGACTCTAAAGCATGTAATTGGGCAACTTTTAAGGGTGTTTCCCCCATATCGATACCAGTAACAGTGGCGCCACGTAGAGCCATGGCTTCGGCTACTATGCCACCACCACACCCAATGTCAGCTACTTTTTTGCCGTGCAGAGATGCTCGTTCATCAATCCAACCAACACGTAATGGGTTGATATCGTGCAGTGGCTTAAATTCACTTTCTCGGTCCCACCAACGACTAGCCAAAGCTTCAAACTTGGCGATTTCTGCTTCATCAACATTGTTCATAAAGGGCTATATCCTGGTCTCGTTTTATCGAAGCTTTAGTATAACCCTTTCAGCGCTTTAGAGCACCTAAATAGCCGACTTTTTCCAGCGTCGAAAATTAGGTCTAGGAGAGCACTTGTGCTATCATTGAGGTTTGTGTGGCTCGCCAAATTAGGTGGGCTAATTGACCCAACGCCGGCTTTTATAGAAGAGCCATACGGACAAGGAAATTCGTTTAGTTATGAATGAAATAGCTAAAGAAATCTCACCAATAAATATCGAAGATGAGCTCAAGCAATCCTATTTGGATTACGCCATGAGTGTAATTGTTGGGCGTGCACTGCCCGACGTTCGCGATGGCCTAAAACCAGTTCACCGGCGCGTGCTTTTTGCCATGCACGAATTGAATAATGATTGGAATAAAGCTTATAAAAAATCAGCGCGTGTGGTGGGTGATGTAATTGGTAAATATCACCCCCATGGTGATTCCGCTGTATATGAAACCATTGTACGTATGGCGCAACCATTCTCCATGCGTTATACCTTGGTTGATGGCCAAGGTAACTTTGGTTCTATCGATGGCGACTCAGCGGCAGCCATGCGTTACACCGAAATCCGTATGGATAGGCTGTCCCATGATCTACTTGCTGATCTAGAAAAAGATACCGTTGATTATGTGCCTAACTATGATGGCACAGAAATGATCCCTGAGGTGTTGCCCACCCGCATACCGAATTTACTAGTTAATGGTTCATCTGGTATTGCTGTGGGTATGGCCACCAATATACCGCCTCATAATCTAAATGAGGTATTGAGTGGTTGTTTGGCCTTAATCGATAATCCCGATATCGAAATTGATGAGTTAATGGAACATATTCCTGGCCCTGACTTTCCCACGGCAGCTATTATCAATGGTCGTGCAGGTATCGTACAGGCTTACCGTACAGGCCGTGGTCGCATTTATTTACGTGCTCGACATCATGTGGAAGAAGATCCGAAAAATGGCAAGCCATCAATCGTTGTAACGGAGCTACCTTATCAGGTCAATAAAGCGCGCCTAATAGAAAAAATTGCCGAACTGGTTAAAGAAAAGAAAATCGAAGGGATCACAGAATTACGCGATGAGTCTGACAAGGACGGCTTACGAGTAGTGATTGAATTACGTCGTGGTGAGGTGCCTGACGTCGTTGTGAATAATCTTTACGCCCAAACACAGCTGGAAAATGTGTTTGGTATCAATGTCGTAGCATTGGTTGATGGTCAGCCCAAGACCCTCAATCTAAAACAGATGCTAGAAGCTTTTGTGAGGCATCGTCGTGAAGTGGTGACCCGACGAACATTATTTGAATTACGCAAAGCGCGCACTCGGGGCCATGTCTTGGAAGGCCTTACGGTTGCTTTAGCGAATATCGATGAAATTATCGAGACCATTAAAACCTCGCCCAATGCTGCCGAAGCTAGACAAAAGCTTCTTGCCCAGACTTGGGAAGCAGGGTCGGTTCTGGCTATGTTGGAAAAAGCGGGTAATGATGCCTGTCGTCCCGATGATTTACCTCCAGAATGTGGTATTCATGATGGTCTTTATCAGTTATCTGAGGCTCAAGCCCAGGCGATCTTGGAGTTGCGCCTACATCGTCTAACTGGTTTGGAGCAAGATAAGCTGGTAGCTGAATATCAAGAGCTGTTGGAACGTATTGCTGAATTATTAGAAATTCTGGGTTCTTCTGAGCGTTTGATGGATGTTATTCGGGAAGAAATTGCCGAAGTCTTGGAACAGTATGGTGATGAACGTCGTTCGGAAATCGTTGCTTCTCGCCAAGATCTTACGGTGGCTGACCTGATTCCAGAAGAGGACTTAGTGGTCACCATTTCCCATGGTGGTTATGCTAAAACGCAGCCAGTGAGTGATTATCAAGCTCAGCACCGTGGTGGTCGTGGCAAAGCAGCAACAGCGGTGAAAGAAGAGGATTTTGTTGAACACCTAATGGTGACCTCTTCCCATGATACGATTCTGTGCTTTAGCAACCGTGGCAAGGTGTATTGGCTGCGGGTATTTGAAATCCCGCAAGCCTCCCGCACAGCTCGTGGACGGCCCATTGTCAATATCCTACCATTAGAGGAGGGTGAACGTTTAACAACGATTCTGCCATTGCCTGAGGGTGGTTATATGGAGGGCCACTTTATCTTTATGGCCACTGAGTATGGTACGGTCAAGAAAACACCTCTGACTGCTTTTGCTCGTCCTCGTACCAGTGGTTTGATTGCCTTAGGCCTTGATGAAGGCGATACCTTAATTGGGGCTACAGTTACCGATGGTTCTCAGCATATTATGTTGTTTGCAAGCAATGGCTTAGCTGTGCACTTTGATGAAGATGATGTGCGCTCTATGGGACGCACAGCCCGCGGTGTGCGTGGTATACGCTTGGCAGAAGGAGCCAAGGTAATTAGTTTGATTATGCCTCAAGAAGGTGGGCGTATTCTTAATGCTAGTGAACATGGCTATGGTAAGCAAAGCCGCGTGGAAGATTATCCTCTGCGTGGACGTGGTGGCAAGGGAGTTATTTCCATGCAAATGTCTGAACGAAATGGTGCTTTAGTTGGTGCCGTGCAGGTATTTGAGGGTGACGAAGCTATATTGATTAGTGATCAAGGTACTTTGGTGCGAACAAGAACTGATGAGGTCTCTATCTTGGGTCGCAATACCCAAGGTGTAACTTTGATTAAGGTACAAGAAGGTGAAAAACTCGTACAGGTAGCCCGTGTTGCAGAGTCTGTAAGTGATGATGAAGAGCTTGCCACTGATGATCAAACGCAAGACTCAGATACCACGCCAGTTGAGTCAGCCGCAGAATCGACGCCACAAGATGGAGGCGATGCTGAAGATGAGTAAGCGTGCACATAATTTCTGTGCTGGCCCAGCGGCACTGCCCCAAAGTGTTTTACAACGTGCCCAAGAGGAGATGCTGAATTGGCAGAACCGTGGTGTGTCGGTAATGGAAATGAGCCATCGGCACCAATCCTTTATGGACCTAGTAACTC
>DNNY01000070.1 GCA_003497765.1 Oceanospirillaceae bacterium | reverse complement strand
TAGAAGAAAAGCTATGGCTAGGCGCAGAGTAGCGGCTCAACGTAGAGCAGCACGAACACGCAGAAGTAACAATTACAAGGCAAATAAAGACTATCTAGCACAACAGCGAGACAGGCTCAAACAAAGACGGGTTGCTAACACCGAGGCAAATCAAAAGTATCTAGCTCAACAAAGACGCAGGATGCAGCAAAAGCGTCTGGAAAACGTTAAAAAAGCCAAAATAGTCAGGGCTAATTTATATGCCAATATCAATAAGGCTATAAATTATCCTAACGATAAACTAAAACAATGGGAAGAAGCTCGAGGTGGAAAAGGCACCCCTATATTTGCTTATGGTATTTATTGTGGAGCTAATTGGCCCCTGCCAGAGGTTCGTGAAAAGAAACCAGATCCAAAGAATTTAGTGGATAATAATTGCTCGATCCATGATCCATCACCCGGCTGGGGTTCCCCTGGTGGCCCCAAAGATATATCTAAATCCGATAGGCAATTAATTGAAAATATGTCCTCTTTGGGCGATGTAAGCAAGCAAGATGGGGCTTATGCTGAGTTCTACCGGAAGGCGACAATTAACTACTTTACGGCCAAAGATATTTTATATAACAAGCCCAGAATAGCAATTGATAATGCTTTAAATAAGTTAGGTGAGCAAGCAATGAAAATATGGTTAAAAAGAAGGGGATTAATATACCCTAACTCTCCTCGCAACAATGCCCCAACAACCAATAATCCGCAAACGAGGGTGTCGACTTATGTTGGGCCAAGTTTAGCTTGGCTTGATAATAAAAGTTTGGGCAAATTTTCAGGCTCCAAAAGTCTTATCCATGTCAGTCGATATAATAAAGCTATATTAACTGGAGGCTAGCAAATAACCATGACTAAGTTAAGATGGGTTGACTGGCATAGGTTTCGGTTCCTTGTTTGGTGGCTGTTAATGACACCCTTTATCAGTGCTTGTGATACTAGGGATCCAAACGTCTACTCTGTTAGGGCGCCCTCTTGGGCGCCCGACAATCAGTCTATTGTGGCTACCTACAGTAATCACATACATGGTGATAAGTTAGTTAGGCAATTTTTTACTGGCACAGGTGAGCAACAGGTACAGTTTTTTCCTCAAATTAAACAAAAATATATCAATGCTCCAGTGTTTTCCCCTGATGGGAAAAAAATTGCCTTTACTGCAGGCGATGATAAGGCCACCGAAGTGTATATTATGCATGCCGATGGCACTCAGCTACGCCAGCTTACTCAGAGTGGCAAATATAATTTTGCCCCTTATTTCTCCGATGATGGACAATCTTTGATATATGTACGATCCCATTTACTAAGACCCTCCAGCACCTTTGGGCAAACCCTAACCGATGATGATATTTACAAATTTGATTTATCTACGGGAAAGGAGAGTCGTTTAACATACTATCATTTTTACGCCATGGTCAGACCCATGTATCTTGGCGGGCAGCATACAATAATCTTTGATGGTACGCCTGCGGGTAATTATCAGGAAGAGTATAACGAGATAAGAGTCTTTGCCCTATCTATTAATCCTGATACCAGTAGAGATAGCAATTCTAAAGCTGCTGAATTTAATAAGCTATTTGTAATGCCTTATAAAAGTTTTGATTTTATACCAGCATTTACTCAGCAAGATATGGACTATATTTCCTTTCGTTCTATTTCCAGAGATGGTCGCAAGATAGCTTTCATAGTTCGCACCAATAAAATGGATGGGGTGACAACTGGTGATTTTACATATGATGTGTTTTTACGCGAAAATGGACGTAATACTAGGGTAACCCATTTAGGGGCTAAATATAGACTGTACGGTGTAGCCTTATCTCCGGATGGTTCTCGTCTGACATTGATCAGGGAAGATCGTAAGACCTATGAAAATAGGCTATGGGTTGGCAATAGTGATGGTTCCGATATGCGTGATATTACTTTGTCTAGTGAACAGGTGGCAGAGCTTTGAACTGGTTCCGTAATCAACATTTTGCTGGCAAGGACCTATAAAGGCTTTTAAGGTGTCTACAAGGCATTCTTTGTTTTATGTAGATCTAATTAATTACGCCTTTCCAGCACCATTAGCCAAACACTTAGTAGTGGTTGCCTGTGAGGAAACTAATGCCTTTAGAACCCTGAAATGGCTACTATACTATGCCGCTGTGTTGCGAGTTATAGGCGTATTATGCCGACCTGTATCGTCAACGGTAGGCTCAGTAAATCGTTTATTTAGAAGGATAAATAGGCGTGAACTAATCGCACGCTAATCAAAATGCAGTCCCATAATGGAAGGGTCTGCTGATATTCAACGGTTATATATAATTTGGCAAGGGATAGCTAGACATGTCTGTTGAGCAAATTGCTGCTTTGGCGGCCCATCATGAATTGGTCATTAATCCCGCGCGGTTGATCCATGACTACCAATTGACGTCTGAGGCGATCAGCAAAAATCGTATATTGCGGATTTTTCAGGATCTGGGCTTTAAGGCGCGTTATGTCCGTTTTAATTGGCGCAAGCTACGGCGAATGGGGGCGGCCTATCCAGCTTTAGCCATCTTGCGGGACGGTTCCAGTATGATTTTTTCTGGCTTTGATGAGGATGAAATCACTGGTGAGGAGCATTTGGTAGCGGTTGATCCACAGATGCCTGCGGGGCAGGATCCGTTTGTGTTTTTTAAACGTGACGAGCTACAAAAAATTTGGGCAGGGGGATTGATTCTGGTTAAGCCGCGGGTTGCTACGGCTAAGAGTGGTGAACCCTTTGGCTTGCGTTGGTTTGTGCCAGAAGTGATCCGGCAAGGCCGTATTTTTGGTGAAATTATATTGATTGCTCTGTTTATGCATTTGTTGGCACTGGCAGTGCCTCTGTACTTTCAAACAGTAGTAGATAAGGTGCTGGTTCATCAGGCTATCAACACCCTAAATGTCTTGGCTTTGGGGGTGGGTGCCATAGTAATGGCAGAAGGGCTATTTCGCTTTTTGCGGGATTACCTATTGACCTTTGCCGCTTCCAAGATTGATATGCGGCTGGCAACCCGCACTTTTACTAAGTTAATCAGTTTGCCTCTGTCTTTTTTT
>DNNY01000214.1:1313-6299 GCA_003497765.1 Oceanospirillaceae bacterium | reverse complement strand
CGTCTAAGTTGGTGCGGAATATGGTTTCTTCAAGATTGCGATGCCCCACATAAGCCCCAGTATTTACATCCACTGTGGTCATGGCTTCAGTTTGATCAATAATAAGATAGCCACCAGATTTCAGAGGCACCTTACGGCCCAAGGCTTTTTGAATTTCATCTTCTACATTGTAGAGGTCAAAGATTGGCCGTTCACCAGGGTAATATTCAAGTGCATTGGCTAACTCTGGAACTAGTTGCTCTACAAACTCTGTGGCTTTTTGGAAGGTTTCTTTGGAATCAATACGAATCTTTTCTACCTGAGGGTGAGCTATATCCCTTAAGGTTCGCAATGCCAAAGGCAAATCCTCGTAGATTATATTTGGCACTTTTACAGAACTAGCACGCTCTTGTAATTTACCCCACAACAAACGCAAAAACGCGATATCTTCCTCTAAGCCATGGGGTAACACACCTTCAGCCACAGTGCGAATAATAAAGCCGTCATCTGCATAGGGTCCGTCGGCATCAATGGCTCCAATTACAATATCGCGAATGCGGTCACGTTCATCCTCATCTTCAATGCGTTGTGAGACCCCAATATGATTAGCACCGGGCATATAAACCAGAAACCGTGAAGCAATAGAAATCTGAGTAGTTAAACGCGCTCCCTTAGTGCCAATGGGATCCTTGGTCACCTGCACCAAAATAGCTTGACCTTCACGTAAGAGGGAACTTATAGGTTGTTCTTTAGCACTTTCCTCAATATCCCCAGCATGAATAAACGCTGCCTTTTCCAGACCAATATCTACAAACGCGGCCTGCATGCCAGGTAATACTCGCACCACCTTACCCTGATAAATATTACCCACAATACCGCGGCTAGCATTACGCTCCACATGGACTTCTTGTAACATGCCATTTTCGATGACAGCAACACGAGTTTCCATAGGACTAAAATTGATTAAGATCTCTTCGTTCATGTCACTGTTCCCTGCCAACCTTTCATGTCCAATGCGCTACCATTCAAGCTGCTCAAATTAAGCTGTTCAAATCAAGTTACTCTGAAAGCCCGCCGTAAACCGCGCAATACCACAAATATCCAAGGCCAGACAATAGCACTGGTAAGGGCAGGTAAAAAAATCATCCAAATATCCGTGGTATTGCCCCCCAAGCTCTGACCCCAGTAGCCAATAAATTGGTTAATAGCGATCAATAAGCCAATCACAAATGCTTGCTGCCAAACTCGATACATACGCATCCGACGATATAGCATAGCGGCAAAGAATACTGTTACCACCATTGCTAAAGCATTCATACCAAGAAAATTATATTGTAACAAATCCAGTAGTAGACCAATGATAAAGGCTAGGCCCAAATTAAACCGGTGAGGTAACGCTAATACCCAATAGATACAAACTAATGGTACCCACTCTGGCCAGGCCCATTGCATAACCGCAGGCAGCGGAAAGGCACTTAGCATAAAGGCGAGTAAAAGGGTTAAATATACAAGCCAGTGGTTATTTGATGAGGCATTTACCATACTACTGCTCCTCCACTAGTTCTTGCTGTTGCTGGTGAGCAGTGCTCACTACCAATAGTTGCCGTGAAAGACTTAAGCGCGCTGTTGGTTTAGCTAAAACTCGGGTAAATTCTCGCCCTGGGTCACGTTCTACTAGGGTTACTTTAGCGACTGGGTAGCCCTCTGGAAAGCGCATACCTAAGCCAGAACTGACCAGTAAATCACCCACCTTAATATCTTCTGTCTGAGTAATATCCACTAATTCCAGCTGATTATAATCGCCTCTACCGTAAGCTACACTTCTAAGGCCAGTGCGATTTACTTGCACTGGAATAGCATGGTTGGCATCAGTAACTAGCAGTACCCGACTGGTAAAAGGACTAGTGGCCGTAACCTGACCCATAACACCCGTTTGATCTAAAACAGCTTGGCCAACCCTGATATCGTTTTGACTACCATCATTGATCACTATTTGATGAATAAATGGATCGGGGTTGACGCCAATAAGTTGCGTGGCTCGCACCTGTTCGTCTAGCTTTTGTGAACTATTAAGTAACTCCCGCAAACGTACATTTTCTGCCGTCAAAGACGCCAGCTTCTGTACTTCACGTTCAGCCAACATTAACTGGGCACGTAACTGGCGGTTTTCGCCTAACAGTCCCTCACGCTCCTGCAAACGATCATGTACCCAAGTCCATGACTGCTCAGGCAAATCAACTACCCATTGTACTGGCGTTACTGCTACCGATAGCCAGGATCGGACTTTTTGCATCGCCTCGATTTGGTAATCTGCAACAATAAGGAACAGGCTTAGTACCAAGTAGATAGATAGTTTTCGGCGCAGACCCGTCCCTTTAAATAAAGGATCGATAACTTAGCTCCTAATAGCACTGGTTATATTTATCTCTGCGCCAAAACACAGAAAAAAATTAATTTATAATCAAAAACGGCGAGGGTTTGCCTCGCCGTAAACTAGTCTAGATAACCCAACAGCAATGATGATTAGTCTTTGGCTAACAAATCAAAGGTGCTCTCATCTAACATTTGTAAAGCCCGGCCACCACCGCGTGCAACGCAGGTCAATGGATCTTCGGCTACAATAACAGGCAGGCCTGTTTCTTCACTAATCAAGCGATCTAAGTCGCGTAATAGCGCGCCACCACCGGTTAGCACAATACCGCTTTCAGCAATATCAGCCGCTAGTTCAGGTGGCGAATGTTCTAGGGCACTTTTCACTGACTGCACAATAGTTGAAAGTGGCTCCTGCAAGGCTTCCATAATTTCGTTACAGTTCAAAGTAAAGCTACGTGGAATACCTTCGGCCAAGTTACGTCCGCGAACATCAATTTCCAGAATTTCGCTACTTGGGAAGGCAGTGCCTATTTCTTGCTTAATACGCTCAGCCGTAGCATCACCAATCAAAGAACCATAATTGCGACGCACATAGGACACAATAGATTCATCAAAGCGGTCACCACCCACACGCACAGATTCAGAATAAACCACACCATTTAAGGAAATGATAGCAATTTCCGTAGTACCACCACCAATATCCACCACCATGGAACCACTGGCTTCTTCCACGGGTAAACCAGCACCAATGGCTGCAGCCATGGGTTCTTCAATTAGATATACATCACGGGCACCAGCACCCATAGCTGACTCTTTAATGGCACGACGCTCAACCTGTGTTGATTTACACGGCACACATACTAGAACCCGAGGGCTAGGTGTCAAAAAGCTATTTTCATGCACCTTATGAATAAAGTGCTGCAACATTTTTTCAGTAACATGGAAATCAGCGATAACGCCATCTTTAAGAGGGCGAATGGCGGTAATATTACCTGGCGTACGACCCAACATACGCTTTGCATCAGCGCCTACAGCAGCAACACTTTTTTGGTTGCCATGACTACGGATAGCAACCACAGATGGCTCATTCAACACGATATCTTTGTCACGCACATAAATCAACGTATTGGCGGTACCTAAGTCAATGGACAGGTCACTTGAGAACAGGCCTCGAATCTTTTTAAACATTATTTATATATGCTCTTTATATTCGTTTACAAAAGGGCCGCAAATTACCCTTTAATTTCAAAGACACAACTTTAACAACCGCACCGCATTTGAGCAAGAGTTATCCGTTTTCCCAGAGCCTATTTTGTGCTAAATTACGCCCTTTATTCTAATAACCGCTGACAAATACAAATTTCCTTGTTATTTGTCCTTTGTGCTGTACTGCAGGCCATTATTTTGGCATTGCAGAAATATGCATGATGACTGTGATAGCTTATCCTTTGAGTAGGCAAAAATACAAATAGTTCCCGGGTATTTAATAACCACCCTTCAAACCTTAATACAGAGCAGATTATGGCCCTAGATAACGCCGAAATATTGAAAATAGCCAAGCTGGCACGCCTGCAAGTCAATGCCAACCAAGTCGATGACTATGCCGACAGTATCTCCAGAATCCTTGATTTGGTTGATGCCATGCAAAAGGTGGATACTGATGGCGTTGCGCCTCTAGCCAATCCCCTTGATGCCGAGCAACGTTTGCGAGCTGACGAGGTCACGGCCAATAACCAACGTGACGACTTTATGGCCATTGCTCCAAAAGCAGAAGCAGGGCTTTTTTTAGTGCCAAAAGTGATCGAATAAGCCCTAGCGCCCAAAGATCATGGTATTAAACTGAAAGCACCTGTTATCCGCGAATTAATTAAAGAACATCATTATGTCTTACACTACCATAGCTCAACTATCCCAAGGCCTTAAAGACGGTACTTTTTCCAGCCGTGAGTTGACTCAAGATGTGATTGCCGATATCAAATCGCGTGATCACCAATACAACAGTTTTATCACCTTAAGTGAAGAGCTTGCTTTAGCTCAAGCTGACGCCGCAGATAAGCGTATAGCAGCAGGCCAAGCTGCGGCCATGACTGGCGTGCCCATAGCCCATAAAGATCTTTTTTGTACCCAAGGTGTGCGCACTACAGCCGCCTCAAAAATTCTCGAAAATTTTGTACCGCCTTACGAATCCACGGTGAGTCAATTATTTTTGGATACTGGCGCGGTTGCCGTTGGCAAAACTAATTTGGATGAATTTGCCATGGGCTCATCCAATGAAAATAGTTACTTTGGTAAGGTAAAAAATCCTTGGGACACCAATGCTGTCCCTGGCGGTTCCTCTGGTGGCAGTGCTGCTGCTGTCGCCGCCGGCCTTGTTGCTGGGGCGACTGGGACAGATACGGGTGGGTCCATTCGTCAACCTGCAGCCTTTTGTAATCTAACGGGCATCAAACCAACCTATGGCAGAGTATCACGCTTTGGCATAGTGGCTTATGCCTCTAGTCTAGACCAAGCTGGCCCCATGACTCATACCGCCGAAGATGCGGCTCTGATGCTGAATGTGATGGCGCAGTTTGACCCACAAGATTCCACCAGTATGCAGATGGAAACACCCGATTACACTGCCAACCTCAATGA
>DNNY01000214.1:0-987 GCA_003497765.1 Oceanospirillaceae bacterium | reverse complement strand
GTAGCCGAAGCTACCATGAACGCTATCAAACAATATGAAGCAATGGGGGCAGAAATTATTGATATCAGCCTGCCTAATTTGCAACTCTGTATTCCTGCTTACTATGTGATTGCCCCATCTGAGGCCTCTTCTAACTTAAGTCGTTATGATGGTGTGCGCTATGGTTATCGTTGTGATGATCCTGCAGACCTAATGGATATGTATTGCCGTTCACGTGCCGAGGCCTTTGGCGAAGAAGTTAAACGTCGCATTATGGTTGGTACCTATGCTTTATCAGAAGGCTTTTATGATGCCTACTATGTCAAAGCCCAGCGTATACGCCGTATGATCAAGAACGATTTTGTCAACGCCTTCTCACAAGTTGACGTTATTATGGGCCCAGTGACCCCCTCACCAGCCTTTGATATAGGCAGCAAAACTAGCGACCCAGTAGCCATGTATTTAGAAGATATTTATACCCTTTCTATTAATATGGCAGGTATTCCAGCCCTGTCTACACCCGCTGGCTTTGTGAATGGTCGTCCTGTGGGTTTACATATTATGGGTAACTATTTTAGCGAGGCTAAACTCCTCAATGTGGCGCACCAGTTACAGCAAGTAACCGACTGGCACCAGCAACAACCACAGAGCCTACAAGGAGTATAAGTATGTCTTGGGAAATTGTGATAGGCCTAGAAATTCACGTGCAGTTAGCCACCAAATCTAAGCTATTCTCTGGTGCCAAAGTGGGTTTTGGCGCTGAGCCAAATACGCAAACCACACTGGTGGATTTAGGCATGCCCGGCGCCCTGCCTGTATTCAACGCCGAAGCCCTGCGCTTAGCTGTGATGTTCGGTACGGCCATTGATGCAGAAATTGGTAAACGCTCTGTATTTGCCCGTAAAAACTACTTTTACCCTGACCTTCCCAAAGGCTACCAAACCAGTCAGATGGATGACCCTATTGTGGGTCTAGGTCATATCGATATTGAACTAGAAGATGGCTCTA
>DNNY01000107.1 GCA_003497765.1 Oceanospirillaceae bacterium | reverse complement strand
TTTATCGACAAAGGAAATCAGTTGCTTAGGTGAAGCATCACTGGGATGGCAGTTATCTGCGCCCGACCAGCCACAAACAGTAACCCAGTGTTTATTGATTTGGGCACTGGCTCGAGCTTGGGTTAATTGCAATAACCAAGCTTGTTGTTGCTGTTCTAATTGTGCCTGCGCCAAGGCTTGAGACCAGTTAGGCATTAATAGACTGCCTACTAGCAGAAATATAGCCAATACGGCTAGCAATTCCACCAGAGTCCAACCCTGAGAGGATGGTAAGGAATAAAGCGAAGGCCTGTTAGGCACGCAAACATAAGACAAGGCAAGGGATACAGAAAACAGCATGGCAAACTCCCTTTCGCTAATGCTGTGAATCAATATAAAGAGTATAGAAGAATCTTTCTAAACTGCATGCAAGCTAGTTTATAGGCCTGTATTGATAGAAATGGCAGTGGCTTAATATCAATCTTTATGCAGACGCTGATCAATAGGCCAATCAGCATAATCAACGGCATCCATACTACCAGTATGGGCTTGCCCACCCCAATTATTAATAAAGGTATTTTGGGGATCATAAATCGCGGTTTGCTTCGCAATATCAAAGTGCCGCTGACCGCGAGGGTCTGCGCCAACACCTGCAAGATATTGCCAATTACCCCAGTTAGATCCGACATCATAATCAACTAGCTGTTGCTCAAAATAAGCCGCGCCATAGCGCCAATCTACACTTAGTTCATTGACCAAACAGCTGGCCACTATCTGCCGCCCACGATTAGACATATAGCCAGTGGCATTAAGCTGTTTCATACAGGCATTAACTAGTGGATAGGGCGTATTACCTTGGCACCAGCGTTGAAAACGCTCTGGGTAAAAACTGGTAAGGATTTTTTGTGACTTAGCGCCATCTTTGTTAAATAACTTGACGCCATAGGCATGAGCAAACCACTGAAAATATTCGCGCCACAGCAATTCAAAATAAATCCAATAGGTTGAATCATTGGCCTCGACGTTAGCTTCATAGTCATTTAGTGCCTGCAGAATCTGCCTAACTGAAATACTGCCATCAGCTAGCCAAGGGGAAAATTTAGTTGAATACTCCCAACCCTCGAGTGCATTTCGAACTTCTTTGTATGAACTGGGCAAGCGTGAGCCAAAGTACTGCGCCAAATGCTTTTGGGCTTGGCTAGCACCACCCCTAAACATAGAACTTGTTTCACTTACCCCAACGGGAGGCAAATTCGGGCGTGGCCAACGCGCACCCCAAGGGGGTGGTGGTAAAGACTTTGCTGTCACCAAGCGTGTATCAATATCTAGTGGCTCTACTCGTCTTCTAAATTTTGAGAAGCTGCCAGGCAAATCCTCAAGGCCAAAAGGTAATGATGACTCGGCAAATATGGTATGAGTAGCGGCTTCTTCAAAGTACAGCATTTGATAGCGTTGTTGCAGTAGCTGCCAATGTTTATTTTCATAAAAGCCAGCATTTTGGCTGCGAAAAATAGCATCAACCTTATATTGCGCGATTAGGGCTCCTAGGCCATCTAAGGGTGCATCAAAAACTATCAGTAGTTTTTGTCCTAAAGCATTGAGGGACTTTTTGAGATCAACCAATGATGCGTATAAAAACGACCATCGATATTGACCCATGGTCTTTTGCCCATAGCGATTGGGGGCAAACCAAGCTGGATCAACTAGATATACACACAACAACTGTTGGGTTTGCTCAGCAGCCTGTAACAAGGCGCGATTGTCTTCGATGCGCAGGTCATTAGTGAACCAATAGAGACCAGTATGAAAGCTTGTTGGCCTTTGGTTACTTTGATCAAGCATTATTACCTATACTCTTTTGGCTATAGTCACAGCTAAAGCCGAACCACAACCAACTACCGCACACCACAACTTAGCGAGAGGGCCATTGGGCATCAGCCTGCCCTCGGCATCATCACGATGATGCTGCTCTTCAGCCTGCAACTGTTCAAGTATTGGGAGCAACGCTTGCTCTTGTTGACTGCCCTGGGTCTGGAGATAATTAATTTGCTGGGCGTAGTGTTTAACCACAAAGGTTTCTACTGCCGCAATGGTAATAAAGAGGACTTTCTTGCCCATTAAGGCCGATAAGGCGCCAAGTAAAAATCCAGACAACTTCCATAAAGCAATAAGTTTGCTATGTTGGTTAGATGGCAGCCACTGATCGAAGAAATATAAATGTTGGATTTCAGTGGCTAAGTGATTATGAGCAAAGTTTCTTACGCGAGCATCCCGCGTCACCGCAAGCACGCCTTTATAAATATACACAGCACCCATTTCACCGGCATGGTCTGAACGCAGCTCACGCAGCATAAATCGCGAAAACGATTGCTTAACGAAGCTGGGGGCAACAATATCACCAAAAGACTGCATCAGTAATGAAACCTGTTTAATAGAATTATACTAAAGCGCTACTTACATCTAATTAGATCGATTATTAATTGAACCAATCAAGGTAAACGCTTGAGAGTTAAACAGGTCATTACCAAAAAGACTATCAAATTTTCAAAAATTTACTTTTGGCTTATAAAGAATAGGGTTAAGCAACAACAAA
This sequence comes from Oceanospirillaceae bacterium, assembly GCA_003497765.1. Taxonomy (GTDB): domain Bacteria; phylum Pseudomonadota; class Gammaproteobacteria; order Pseudomonadales; family Balneatricaceae; genus Njordibacter. The sequence continues at coordinate 1,895 of DNNY01000107.1, read as the reverse complement.
CTTAGGTTATCGCCAAATACCATAGATTGGATAGAGAGCTATCAAACTTCTGCAATGTCGATAATTTCCACTTCAAACTGTAAGGTCATGCCTGCTAAAGGGTGGTTAAAATCGACTATAACATCATCACCTTCAAGGCTTTTTACTACCCCTGGTAACTCACCATTGGCGGCATCGGCAAAGCTAAATACCAGACCCGGTTCTAACACCACATCAGCGCCAAATTGATGCCGTTTAACGGTTTGTAGATTACTGTCATTACGTTGGCCAAAGGCCTTTTCGGGAGGCATGGTAAAGGTTTGTCTATCTCCCACTTTTAAGCCCATTAGACAAGCTTCAAAGTCAGGTAATAAATTGCCATCACCAATATTTAACTTGGCGGGTTGCTTGCCAAAAGTGGAATCAATTTCGTTGCCATTATTGGTACGCAAAGCAAAATGTAAGGTAACTTGTGAAGCATTGGTAATCATAGGAATTATCACTTTAAGGTTGTTCTGCTCTATTGAGCCACATATCCAGTAACAGAGCCGCGGCACCTAAGCAGATTAAGGTATCAGCAAGATTAAACGCAGGAAAATAATAGGGATGCCAATAGAACAAAAGATAGTCCACAACATAACCATTGACTATGCGTTCAGTAAGATTACCGAGGGCACCAGACAATAGGGCAATCAACCCATAGGCTAAAATCTTTTGGCTTATGGGTGTACGGCGCAGCCAGTGGACTAACCAACCAGCTACTAGTATACCAATAAGGCTAAAAAACCAACGTTGCCAGCCACCCTGATCAGCCAAAAAACTAAATGCTGCACCGCGGTTATGCAATAGGGTTAAATCAAAGATGGGCATCAGGTTTATGCGCTCAGCATAGGCCAATTGGCTACTCACCCAAAACTTAAGCAGCAGATCGGTGCCCCAAAGTATAGGCACCCACAACCATAGGCGTTGCCAAGCCGTGGGGCCTACTACAATATTATTAGGCAAATTGACGCGCCTCGCCTGCGCCATCGACATTGTCTACACAACGACCACATAAATCTGGATGATCTGCATGCTGACCCACATCTTCACGATGATGCCAGCAGCGTTCACATTTAGTATGGTTGGACGCTGCAATAGACACTTTTAAGCCTGCCAAATCTGTAGCTTCACCGGCATTACTTACCTGCAGATCAGCGCGCGAAGTAAGCAAAACAAAACGTAACTCATCACCTAACTGTGACAATAGTGCAAACATCTTATCGTCTGTATGTAAGGTCACTTCAGCCGTCAACGAGCTACCAATCACACCTTCGTTACGCTTGCTTTCCAGAGCCTTATTGACCGCCTGTTTAACGGTCAACATTTGCTCCCAAAATTCAGCACCAAGTTTAGTTTCTGTTGGTGTTGGGAAGTTATACCAAGTTTCCAATTGTACGGAAGCAGCCCGCTCACCAGGAATAAAGTCCCAAATTTCGTCGGCAGTAAAACTTAATATAGGCGCTACCCAACGGGCGATGGCCTCAATTAAGTGATACATGGCCGTTTGGCAGGAACGTCGTGGCAAGCCATCAGCCGCACAGGTATATTGACGGTCTTTGATAATATCCAGATAAAAACCGCCCAAATCTTGGGAACAGAAATGGGTTAGTTGCTGATACACAGAATGGAAATTATAGGCATGATAACCATCTTCAATATCTTTCTGTACCTGTGATGCACGCTCTAGTACCCACTGATCTAAAGCCAGCATATCTTCCACTGGCACTAAATCCGTGGCGGGATCAAAGCCATTTAAGTTACTTAACAGGAAGCGCGCCGTATTACGAATACGACGATAGGCATCGGCGGTACGCTTAAGAATTTCATCAGATACCGCCATTTCCGCACTAAAGTCCGTGGCAGCAACCCAGAGA
>DNNY01000106.1 GCA_003497765.1 Oceanospirillaceae bacterium | reverse complement strand
GCAAAGATACCGGAGCTACTTTACCCATGCCTGCCGCTACCTGTTGCAGTAGTTCCATTTCTGCTTCTGACTCAATATTAAAGCAGTGTACCCCCACTTCTAAGGCACGGCGCATTTCGTGAGCTTGCTTACCTACTCCAGAAAAGACCACTTTACTAGCATCAGCGCCGGCTGCGAGAACCCGTTCAAGTTCGCCTACAGAAACGATATCAAAACCAGCCCCTAACCTTGCTAGCACATTTAGCACAGCTAAATTGGAATTGGACTTCATGGCGTAGCAGACAAGGTGGTTTTCGCCTTGCAGAGCTTGTGCATAAGCTAAGTAATTGCGTTCCAAGGTATCGCGAGAGTAGACATAAGTAGGCGTACCAAACTCGTCAGCAATTGCACTAACTGGCACATCTTCAGCAAATAGCTGATCGCCACGATATTCAAAATTATCCATCATATTAAGAACTTTGTTGTACGTTATCCTGCTCAGGTAAGGAGAGTTCGCCGGTCTGACCACAAGCCATTAGACTTACACATATAAAAATGATGGCAGCAAGCTTTTTCACAGAACACCCACAACAATTTATAAAATTAACAATGACAGAATTATCCCATAGTTTTGCTGGCAGGTCGAAAAAAAGCGTAGCCCATAAAACCTTATAGGCCATGACTCAGGCAATAGGATATAATGCTTGGTCTATATAACGATGGTGCCTTGTGGAAATACTTATGAATGAAGCGCAATATCATGCCCTATTGGACGATTTGATGGTCACTATGGAGGAGATACTAGATACGGCAGAAACGGATCTAGACTTTGTTACCAGCGGTGGCCTGATGACCATTACTTGTGAATCAGGTGTACAACTGATTGTTAGTCGTCAGGCGCCCTTATCACAATTGTGGTTAGCCAGCCCAGCCGGCGGTATGCGCTTTGTTTACCATGAGGAGTCAAACACTTGGCGTGAAGATAACGCCCAAGCCGAGAGCTTTGGTCAGGTTATGGGCCAGATACTGGCCCAGTTTGCTGAAGAAACTCTCGATTGCTCGGATTTAGATGGCTAATACTAGCGGGCGTTGATGATTTCGTGAGCCCGTTTGGCAGCCGCTCGTACTTGAGCTGGTGCCGTGCCACCAATATGATCACGGGCTTGCACAGAACCTTCTAAGGTCAAGACATCAAACACATCAGCGGTAATCAGATCGTTAAAGGTTTGCAACTCAGCTAAGCTCATTTCACTTAAATCTTTATTGCTTTCGATGCCGGCAGCTACAGCTTTCCCCACTACCTCATGAGCATCACGGAAAGGCAAACCTTTGCGCACTAAATAGTCAGCCAAATCCGTTGCGGTAGCAAAACCTTGCAGGGCGGCACGGCGCATATTGTCATGCTTTGGTTGCAGGGCCGGCACCATATCAGCAAAAGCGCGCACACAGCCTTTAACTGTATCAATAGTGTCAAATAAGGGCTCTTTGTCTTCCTGATTGTCTTTGTTATAGGCCAAGGGTTGGCCCTTCATCAAGGTCAGTAAAGAAATTAAGTTGCCATTGGTGCGACCGGTCTTGCCTCTAACTAGTTCAGGCACATCTGGGTTTTTCTTTTGTGGCATAATCGAAGAACCGGTACAGAATCGATCCGGCAGATTAATAAAATCAAATTGTGCCGATGTCCACAGAATCAACTCTTCTGAAGCACGTGATAAGTGGGTTAGCAGCAGGCTTGCAAAAGCACAGAACTCAATCGCAAAATCACGATCGCTAACAGAGTCCAAGGAGTTCTCTGAGGGGCGATCAAAACCTAGTAGTTCGGCTGTCATATGCCGATCAAGAGGATAGGTAGTGCCTGCTAGAGCAGCTGAACCAAGAGGTAAAATATTAATACGTTTACGGCAATCAAGGAGGCGCTCATAATCACGCTGCAGCATTTCGTTCCATGCTAACAAGTGGTGGCCAAAGGTAACTGGCTGTGCCGTTTGTAAGTGCGTAAAGCCAGGCATAATGGTGTCACTCTCTTGCTCTGCAAGAGTGACTAGGCCGGATTGTAAGCGGCTAATCTCAGTGGCGATAAAGTCGATTTCATCACGCAGATAAAGACGAATATCTGTGGCCACCTGATCATTACGAGAACGCCCGGTATGCAGTTTTTTGCCAGCGTCGCCAATCTTCGCAGTGAGGGCTGCTTCGATATTCATATGGACATCTTCTAGGGCTACTGACCATTCAAATTCACCACGTTCAATTTGTATGCGAATTTCTTCCAAGCCACGCACAATATCGTCACGTTCTTGAGTCGTTAAAACCCCAACAGCACATAACATCTTGGCATGAGCAACGGATCCTCGAATATCCTGACGGAACATGCGCTGATCAAAGTCGACAGAGGCGGTAAAGCGGGCAACAAAAGCATCAGTGGCTTCGCTAAAACGACCACCCCACTGCTGATTGGTAGAATCTTGACTCATAGTAGTTCCACTACAAATAACAAAGGCAGTATTGTAACAAAACCACAGACACTACTAAAGAAGCGTGCTATTGCTGTAAGGTATATTTAGTTATTAAAAGCTTCAGCTTAACCGCGACAGCACATTTTACTATTCAGTTGTAGACTTGGTCTCAGTGGTTTGGGGTGGAGACGTCGAGTCAAGTGTCAGCTGGCGCTGTTCGCAACCTAAACAGGTATGGTCACCAAAGCGCTTTTGCAGGCGTTGTAAAGCGATGGATTTATTGGCAAAGATATTGTGTTTGCCAATTGCCGCAAGGTGACCGTTGCGGATAATAGGTTTAATGACTCTGCCTTTAAGATTACATAGGTATAAGCCACCACCAGCAGCGCGTAAACGGTTGGCTTCTTTAGCCAATAAATTAGTCCCAGATAAATCGATAAAGTTGATGCCACTAGCAATAATAAGAATATGCTTTTGCTGTGCTTCTAATAAGCGTGTTTGCACATAATCAACAGCACCAAAGAAAATGGAACCATCAATGCGGATAATTTTTAAATTTTCACATTCTGGTAGGACTGAACGATCGGCATCGACAAGTAATTTGGAATTCTCTTTGCTAGCCATAGCGGTCAGGGCTGGCTTGGATGTGCGTCTGAGATAAAGTGCTAAAGATAAGAGTACGCCCAGATAAATCGCAAATTCCATGGGTAGCAGCAAAGTAGCAAAAAAGGTAACCAAGAAGACCATATACTCGTTACGACCAGCTCGGAAAATAACCTCAATATGATGCCAATTTACCAGATTCCAAGCGACCACTAGCAAAATGGCCGCCATGCTGGGAAGGGTTATATAGGCTGCTAATGGTGCAAACACCAGAATAATTACCGCTAATGCCATGGCGGCAAAAATAGCCGCCATAGGGCTAGTTGCCCCAGTTTCATAATTAACACCTGTGCGAGTAAAAGAGCCAGATGAGGCATAACTAGAGACAAAGCTACCAACTATATTCGATAAGGCCTGACCACGCAGTTCTTGATTGCCCCTAATACGTTGCCCAGATCGCGCTGCAATAGAGCGTGAAATTGATACCGCCTCTACCAGCCCTAGCAAACCAAGGGCCATGGCTCCAGGGGCAAGATCACGAATGATTTGGGAATCGATAAGCGGTACCGACAAGGGCGGTAAACTGGCAGGTATGGCGCCAACTAGTTGAATACTCTGGGCTGCTTGCCAACCACTAGAGCGCATGGCTAAAGCCACTAAACTACCAACGACCATAGCGATTAACATATTGGGCCAGCTAGTACGGTATTTTTTAATAACAATAACCGTGGCTAAGGTGATGACCCCTATCAATAGACTAGGTATATGGGTTTGCAAAATATTTTCATATAAAGCCACCCAGTTACCAACAAAGTCACCACTACCAGCAATGGGTAGATTAAACACATTTTTTAACTGACTAGTGGCAATCACCATAGCGGCACCAGAAGTAAAACCGATAACCACAGAATGGGATACAAAGTTAACAAGGGTGCCCATACGCGCTAAGGCTAAGGCTAACTGGAATAGCCCAGCCATCAAGGTCAGAGTAAGCACCAAACCGACAAACTTTAGGCTACCGGGCTCTGCTAAGGGGCTAATGGTAGTGAATACAACTATGGAAAGAGCAGCAGTGGGGCCTGATATCAAATGCAAAGACGAGCCAAATAAAGCAGCAATAATGGTTGGCACGATAGCAGCATAAAGACCGTACTCAGGGGGCATGCCAGCGATTAAGGCGTAGGCTACACCTTGGGGTAAAACAATAATGGCACCCGTTAGCCCAGCCAAAGCATTGGCGCGTAGGCTCGCAGGACTGGTCTGCTGTAGCCAGACCAGAAATGGAAACACACGAGCCAATAATGAATTATGGTTGATCATAAGCCCTGACTGTAAAGGAGTAATTACATACTATTCTAACGCAAACAGCTGATTCCCACAGGGGGCAGTCAGCACCAGTCTATGGTGCCAACTGGTACAAATTTTTCCTATATCTGGCGCAAGGTGCGCAATGGTGGCGCTTGCATAACCCGGCGGTTAAACCACCATCCAGCGAAGCCAATCAGCAATGCGCCACTTAATGGTGCCATTACCCATAGCTCCCAGTGCCATTGCAAGGGTAGATCAAACAGCCTAGTTTGGAGTACGCCAAGCAGTATCTCAGCCCCAGCACTGGCTAATAAACCGGCAATAATGCCCATGGTTATATACTCAATAAGGAGCATTTTCTGAATTAGGGTTTTACTAGCGCCTAGGGCTCTAAGAATAGCACTTTCATGCATACGTTCATCACGACTTGCCTGTACACTTGCC
>DNNY01000163.1 GCA_003497765.1 Oceanospirillaceae bacterium | reverse complement strand
TGTTGCGTGGTTATTTTTAGATAAACACCATGCTGTTCTGTCTTGTGGGTTAGCTGGTCACTGACTGCTTTAATAGTCACAGGGTAGCCAATATTGTCAGCTACTGCGATGGCTTCCTCAAGACTATTGGCTAAGTCTCCTGGCGGCACAGGAATACCATATGGTTTAAGTGCCTGCTTGGCTTTATATTCGTTTAGTAATTGTGGTGCTTTAGTTTCAGCAGGGTGACTAATAAATAGGGGTTCCGGTATTGGACGCGAAAAAGCCAGCTGTAACCCATAGGCAGCGTCGAGTGCCTGTAAGCAAATATCTAATCCAATCATAGGAATAACACCATGTGCTTGACACAGGGCTATGGCATGGGAGGGTAAACATTCGCCCAGAGATGATAAAACAATAGCTTTATGATTTCCTGCTTTGGCGGCATCTGCCAGTGCTAAAAGAGCATCATCCCATTGTTGTGGATTGGCGCCCGGATAGTTAGGCCAATCCAAGAGCAATATTGTAGCGCTAAATTTGGCTGCCATCATGGCACCAAAGGTATTGGTCATAGCTTGCCGATTACCCCAGATAAAGGTGTGGTAATCGAGTGGGTTAGAAATCTCCACATAGTCATTAAGTGTTGCTTTAATAACTTGTTGCTGGCTTTTGCTTAGACTGGCAAATTCTAATCCGGTATTGGCAATTAAATCAGCCATCATGCCAGCCTCACCACCTGAGCAACTCATAGAGGCAATACGATTGCTGGTTAGAGGTCCCATTAGACTGACTAGTTTTAGGGTTTCTAAGAAAACCGGTAGGGTATTTACACGAATAATGCCCAAACGCTCAAATAGGGCATCAAATAAGCTATCAGCACCTGTTAACGAGCTGGTATGGGATAAGGCGATTTTTGCTGCAGCAGCAGTGCGGCCTGATTTAATGGCCACAATAGGGACTTTCTGGGCTAAGGCTCGCCGTGCCGCGGTATCAAAGGCAGGTAAATCCTTGATACCCTCTATATGTAAACCAATGGCATTGATGCGGGGGTTGTCAAGCATAGTATTGATAATATCAGCTATATCCAATTGCGCTTGATTACCCAAAGTCACCATATAGGCAATGGGTAGTCCCGTCTGTTGCATAGTCATATTAAGTCCAACATTGCCACTTTGGGTAATAATCCCAACACCTTGTTCAAGGGCACTAAGGCCATGTTGGTCTGGCCAAAGTACGGCTTTATCGAGGGCGTTTATCACCCCATAGCAGTTTGGCCCAATGATAGGCATTTCATCCGCCGCAGCCAGTAAGCGCTGCTGCCGTTGCCTACCCAGTTCACCCACTTCACTAAATCCAGAGGCATACAGCACGGCTCCGCCAGCACCTATGGCATTTAATGCTGTAACGATATCAATACTCGCTTCGGCATTGACAGCTATAAAAGCGGCGTCAGGTGGTGTGGGTAATTGTGTAACATCCCGATAGCATGTCAGACCGGCTACTTTTTCACGAGTAGGGTGCACAGCATATATAGGTCCTCTAAAACCCATTTTTTGGCTTTCACTAATGGCGAAATCAGCTCCTTGGGCACCAAATACGGCAATACTTTTGGGCGCCATTAAACGTTGTAAACGCAGTTTATCCATGCTCGTTTTAGATCTGATTTTCTAATGGTCGTAACATAGACCGAGAAATAATATGACGTTGTATTTCACTCGTGCCATCCCATATACGCTCCACTCTATGATCTCGCCAAATGCGTTCCAGGGGTAATTCATCCATCAGTCCCATACCACCTAGAATTTGAATGGCTTCATCAGAGACCATTGCCAGCATTTCTGATGATTTCAGCTTTGCCATGGCGGCATCAGCATCGGTCATTTGATCTTTTGTATCTTTCCATGCAGCGTGAAGGGTTAGTAGCTCAGCTGCTTTCAGCTCTGTAGCCATATCAGCTAGCTTAAAGGATACACCTTGGAATTGACTGATAGCTTTACCAAACTGTTTTCGAGTAGCTGCCCATTCAGTAGCAATTTCTAAGGCCCGTTCAGCACGCCCTAAACACATAGCGGCAACGGATAGACGGGTTGCACCTAACCACTTATTGGCAACATCAAAGCCTTTGTGTTCTTCGCCAAGTATTTGGGATTTATGAATTCGACAATTATCAAAGTTTAATATAGCGTTGTGATAACCACGGTGGGAGACACTATTGTAACCCGGCTCGACAGTAAAACCTGGAGTACCTTTATCAACCAGAAAACTGGTGATTTTCTTTTTTGGCCCGCGGCTCGTTTCCTCCACTCCTGATGCAGCAAATAAAATCACATAATCAGCGATATCGGCATGACTAATAAAATGCTTGGTGCCATTTAAAGTATAATGGTCACCATCACGTTCGGCTCGGCACTGCATGGAGCGCACATCAGAGCCGGCATTGGGTTCAGTCATGGCTAAACATTCAAGCTTTTCTCCACGTATGGTTGGCAGCAAATAATTTGTCACTTGCTCATGTTTGCAGGCAAGAAGAATATTAGAGGGGCGGGCAACAATATATTGTAGGCCAAAGTTAGCTCGACCAAGTTCTCTTTCCATTAAGGTTAAAGTCATTGTGTCTAGGCCAGCACCGCCATATTCTTCAGGCATATTGGCGGCATAGAGACCCATCTCTATGGCTTTAGCCTTAATTCGTTTGTGGCATGCGGGGCTAATTTGTCCCACTTTTTCCACTTCAGCTTCATGAGGGTATAGCTCCTGTTCAACAAATGCTTTAACGGTATCTATAATCATTTGTTGCTCATTACTTAAGCTAAATTCCATAGTCATAACCTCACTGCTAATTTAATGCTTGGTGGAATCCTTTTAAGACTAGTAACCCTAATTAATATAAAGTGATTAAGGCAACCGTACTGAGATGAGCTGCAAACAATCAATGCGGTAATTAATCAACTTTATTTTTAGCTAACTATGCCTGAAGGTGCTTAGTTACAACTTGATATCAAACGCCATTAAATTGACGCTTACGGGTTAAACAAGGGTCTGTTAGAATAATGATTAGTGTGCTGTTTTATTGATTTTATAGGATAAATAGTGACTTATAAGAAATCCTTTTCCTAAAGGAAATGTTATGGTTTAAGGTTTCTTGAATGTTTAATTTTAATAGCGAACAAGGCTAAGCTGGTGTCGTTTTTAAGTATGTAGTGTGGTTGCAAAGGCGTATAGTGCGACCCCAATAAAACGCTAAGTTGTAAAGCTGTTTTGCAAATAGCGTGTTAAACCCCAAATTCACAAGGTACGATTATGTCTAAGACTTATCTTTCCGATATAGAAATAGCCCGCGCTGCTGAAAAACGCCCCATTGTAGAAGTCGCTGCAAAGCTAAACATTACCGCTGATGATCTAGAGCAGTACGGCAAGATTAAGGCTAAAATTAGCCCTGAATTTATCAGTAGTGTGCAACACCGTGATAACGGAAAATTAATTCTGGTTACAGCCATCAACCCAACGCCAGCAGGTGAGGGTAAAACCACTACCACTATTGGCTTAGGAGATGCCCTAAATCGTATCGGTAAGCAAGCAACTGTGTGTTTACGAGAGCCTTCTTTGGGGCCTTGTTTTGGTATTAAAGGTGGTGCTGCGGGTGGTGGTTATTCACAAGTTGTTCCCATGGAAGATATTAACTTGCACTTTACTGGTGACTTTCACGCTATTGGTCTGGCCCATAACTTGCTATCTGCTGCCATTGATAACCATCTACAGCAGGGCAATGCCCTGAAAATTGATCCACGTCGCATTGAATGGAAGCGGGTTATGGATATGAATGACCGTTCCCTGCGAAATGTCAATATTGGCTTGGGTGGGCCTGCTCATGGTGTGCCTCGTGAGACTGGTTTTGATATTACTGTTGCTTCCGAGGTTATGGCGATTTTTTGTCTGGCTAATAGCCTCCAAGAGTTAAAACAGAAACTAGGCGCCATTGTTATTGGTTATACCTATGACCAAGCTCCAGTTACTGCTGCAGATTTAAAAGTTCATGGTGCTATGACCGTGCTTTTGAAAGATGCCTTTAGTCCAAATCTGGTACAAACTTTGGAGCATACTCCAGCGTTTGTGCATGGTGGTCCGTTTGCCAATATAGCCCATGGCTGTAACTCTGTTTCGGCGACCAAGTTGTCAATGAAGCTAAGTGATTACACGGTGACCGAAGCCGGCTTTGGTGCTGATTTAGGTGCCGAGAAATTTCTTGATATCAAATGTCGGAAAGCCGGTATTGCTCCCGATGCGGTGGTTATTGTAGCGACTATACGTGCGCTCAAGCTGCACGGCGGTGTTGCTTTAGCTAATGTGAACCAAGAAAATCAAGCAGCAGTGGCTGCTGGTGTAGAGAATCTAAAGAAACATATAGAAAATATCCATCAGTTCGGTTTGCCTGTGGTTGTGGCAGTTAATAAATTTGTTACTGACACACCCATGGAAGTGCAAACGGTGCAAGATAAATGTGAATATCTCGGTGTGCAAGTAGTTGAAGCAGAGCACTGGGAGCATGGTGGTGCAGGTGCTACTAAGCTGGCCGAAGCCGTAGTTAATTTGGTTGAAAACCATAAACCTGATTTTAATTTCTTATATGAAGAAGATATGTCTCTCTGGGATAAGATCAAAACGGTATGCCAAAAGATCTATGGTGCTAACGATATTATGGCTGATCAAAAGCTCCGCAATCGCATCGCTGCATTAGAGAAAGATGGTTACGGTAAATTACCCATTTGCATGGCGAAAACGCAATATTCTTTTTCTACTGACCCAGCTTTAAAAGGTCGACCAGAAGGTTTTGATGTGCCATTACGTGAGGTGCGTTTATCTGCTGGTGCTGGTTTTATTGTGGTTCTAGCCGGTGACGTAATGACGATGCCTGGCTTGCCCAAAAAGCCGGCTGCGGAAGTAATCGACATTGATGATAATGGTGATATTGTGGGTTTGTTCTAGGCCACCAAAAAATCCCTGATAAATCTAAAAAAAGCCGCCTTTATAGGCGGTTTTTTTATTGTTTGTCAGTTTCAGTGTTGCTTTATCACCTGACCTCGAAGGGGTATAATGCCGCTTTTCGTAATTGTCTTAAAGCTTACCATGACTGTTCGTACACGTATTGCACCATCACCCACGGGTGATCCCCATTTAGGCACTGCCTATATTGCCTTATTTAATCTGGCTTTTGCCCGCCAGCATGGTGGTGAATTTATTCTGCGTATAGAAGATACGGATCAGCAACGAAGTACTCCTGAGTCGGAACAAGCCATTTTGGATTCCCTCCGCTGGTTGGGGATTGAATGGGCAGAGGGTCCAGATGTAGGTGGTCCACACGGCCCTTATCGGCAGAGTGAACGCGGTAGCATCTACCAAGACTATGCGGAACAGTTGGTGCGTAATGGTCATGCTTTTTATTGTTTTGCTACCTCAGAAGAATTGGATGAGCTGCGTCGCTATCAAACAGAAAATAAGCTACCAATAGGTTATGACGGCCGTGGCTTAGACTTATCACCAGAGGAAGTGCAGGCTCGGTTAGATGCTGGTGATCCTTATGTTATTCGGATGAAAATTCCAAGCCAAGGTAGTTGCAAATTTAATGATATGCTGCGGGGTGAGATTGAGATCGAATGGTCACAAGTGGATATGCAGGTATTGCTTAAAAATGATGGCATGCCTACTTATCATCTTGCCAATGTGGTTGACGATCACTTAATGGGTATTACTCATGTATTAAGGGGAGAAGAGTGGATAAACTCAGCTCCCAAACATATCTTGCTATATCAGTATTTCGGCTGGGACATGCCTGAGCTATGCCATCTGCCATTATTGCGTAACCCCGATAAAAGCAAGCTAAGTAAGCGTAAAAATCCTACTAGTATTTTGTACTACCAACGTATGGGCTTCTTGCCAGAGGCGATGCTGAACTACCTTGGTCGGATGGGGTGGTCTATGCCTGATGAGCGAGAAAAATTTACTCGCCAGGAAATGTTTGAAAATTTTGATATTCAGCGTGTGTCTTTAGGTGGGCCTATTTTCGATCAAGAGAAACTCTCTTGGCTCAATGGTATGTGGTTACGTGAAGACATAAGTGACGCAGAATTTATGCAGCGCATGCAAACCTGGGCCGTCAATAGTGATTATTTAGCCCCAGTTGTGCCGTTAATTAAGCCTAGAGTTGAAAAATTTAGTGATGTTATCTCACTAGCTGGTTTTTTTCTTTCCGGTATGCCGGATATCAGTGCTAATGACCTAGCCAACCCTAAGGTTGATAATGATCTCCTGCGCAAAACTTTGCAATTCACTTTATGGCACTTAGAGGCTTTGCCTAGCTGGAATAAAGACGATATTTTCGCTATCTGTAAAAGTATGGCGCAAAGCATGGAAATAAAGCCTAAAGACTTATTTGCATTATTATTTGTCGCCATTACAGGTAACGCTAATTCTGTCTCCGTATTTGACGCTATGGTCATTTTAGGTCCAGATCTAAGCCGTGCCCGCTTGCGCCATGCATTACAGTTAATGGGAACACCTTCTAAGAAAGAAGCTAAACGTTGGGACAAAGAATATCGAACTCTTTAGGAAGCAGGTAGGTCTAGAGAGCTTAAACATAGGCTGGAAGTTGTTGATTAAAAAGTAATTCTTTTTATAACAAAAGCGCTTGCAATCCTGCCTCAGGTCTCTATAATACGCCCCCATCAGGACACAAGTAGGATTGTTGTGATTTGATCATACCAAATATGGGGCCTTAGCTCAGCTGGGAGAGCGCAACACTGGCAGTGTTGAGGTCAGCGGTTCGATCCCGCTAGGCTCCACCAATTTTTTACAAAAAAGGCCGTTCAACAAAGTTGAGCGGCCTTTTTTGTTTCCAGCATGCTTATCGAGCAAATTTTTTCGACGTCTTTAAAATAAACCTTGGCAAAAAATGTTAGGTGAATATGGTTTGGTGGATCATCCCTGATCCTCATATCAGCGCTAACAAGTGACCACATAGCTAAAGTATTTACATCTACACTTTGCCAACGCTAAATATGAATCAATATTTTGGACAATAATGGCACTTGTGCAAACTCAATGTTGCTAATTTGTTATGTTATAACCTTTAATATAATGATATATATGAAAAATATAATATCTATGACTTGATATATTTGTATTTGAATGGTCTCTATATTGCCAATTATAAAAAATTTTGGTTCTGTTTGGTTCTGGTGAGCAAGATATATTTTTTATTGGTCTAATATAATTATTAAAATATTGATTTATAATAATAATAATTTTTTTTACAAATTTTAAATAGTCCTCTTTAAGAGGTTAATAGCAAATTTAGATCATATTGAGTATGATTTCCATTTGTATTATATTGATAAAAAGTATAACTTTCGCTGGTTTTGTGCAGCTTTTTGTGTAACTTATACCTTATATAAATTGACAAATGATAAATAGTAAAATATGAATACAAGATACTTGCTAAGTTTTTTTTTGCTTATTGTTAGCGAGTATGTTTTTGCTACCCAGCTCGTTATTAATGATTCCAGTTCAGAATACTATGTTGCACCGAAGATCGAATGGTTGGTAGATTCTGCTGAGAATCCATCCCAAGCCATGTCTTTTTCAGATATTCTAGCTTTACCCGATGGTGCATTTAATACTGGTATAGGAGAAAAGGCTAACTTAAGTCGTGATAATGATATTTTTTGGGTACGTTTTAGTATTAAGAACAAAAGCTCAATAGACTTTTGGTTTTTAGAATTA
>DNNY01000125.1 GCA_003497765.1 Oceanospirillaceae bacterium | reverse complement strand
CACGGAATGAATTAAAGATATATTGCCCAATAGGTGTCTGCTGGAAAATGGATGTGTAATTTTCCAACATATTAAAGGATGTAGGCCAACCCCAATAGTTACCGGAGATAATATCTGCCTGCGAGCGAACCGAGGTCAGTGCCACTGCAATTAGAGGCAATAGCCAGACAATCAGCGCCACAGGCAGGGCAATTTTATACATAGTTTGCGCTGCAGGAGAGGCCTTTTCTATAGGTCTTGGATACATATTAATAGCCTCTCTCGTCACGGTACATTTTGTATAAAAAGCCAGCAATATAGATCATCATAATGGCAAATAGGACCACAGCAATAGCCGCACCATAGCCCATCCTAAAGCCATATTCGGAGAATGCTTGTTCGTACATATAGAAGGCTAAAACACGACTGGAGCCCCAAGGGCCACCATGGGTCATAATTGAAATCAAATCAAAACTTCGTAGAGCCCCAATAACCGTCACCACCACAGCAATAAAAGTGGCAGGGCGTAATTGTGGCAAAATGACGTACCAAAGTAGCTTAAGCCCTCTAGCACTATCCAACCGAGCAGCTTCAATCTGTTCGGCATCAACAGCATTAAGCCCAGTTAGGTAAAGAATCATACAATAGGCTGTTTGTGGCCATAAGCCCGCAGCAATAATGCCATAGGTAACCCACTCCTCATCAGCTAAGACGGCAATTGGGTCAATACCAAACCAACCTAACACAATATTGAGTAAGCCATTGGTTGGATCATAGAACCAAGCAAATACCAAACCCACAACCACTTGTGAGATCACAAATGGAAAGAAAAATAATGATTTATAAATACGAATGCCGCGCACTGTTTGGTTAAGAAAAAGCGCAACCGTTAAGCCGGCTGGAATGGCCAGCATATATAACACCAACCAAATAACATTATTTTTTAATGAAGTATAAAAGGCATCATCATCAATTAACTCGACATAATTATCTATGCCGACATATTCTTTTGCTCCCAGTCCATCCCATTCATAAAAGCTAATATTCATGGACTGAAAAATGGGGATAATCACATAAATCAGGAACATCAACACACCTGGAAGCAAAAACAACCAAGGAGCAATCTGCTGCTGATTTTTACGCCATAAGTTTCTCATGAGAAAGCCTTTATTATTTTAATGACTGAACAAAAATATTTTATCTCGCTTGAGGAAAGCAAGATAGAGGCCACCAGACAAGCCCAGCGGCCTCTTAGTCAAACATGTCAGGCATCACCTAACGCAGGTGATACCCGACCAGTACATGTTACTTATAAACTTTAGCACGTACTTTTTCTAGACGCTCTAGGATCTTGTCCATACGCTCAGGCTTAACCATAAACTCTTGGAAACCTTCCATACCAGCAGAAGCCATTTCTGCAGGAGCATCACGGTCAAAGAACTGAGCTATACCACCTGTAGTGCTAGACAGCATGTTGTAACCAGCTTGCAAGAACTTGTCATCAGCAACAGAAGAACCACTGTTGATTGGCAATTGACCAAGTGTTGCGTTGATTTCAGTTTGCACATCAGCACGGGCTAGATAAGCCAAGAAGCGCTTAGCATCAGCCTTGTTCTTCGCATTTGCAGGAATATGCACAGTATCGGTTGGTGCTTCTTCAGCTAATGGAATATCAGGATTGATTACTGGGAACTGGAAGAAACCTAATTGATCATCGGTTAGACCAGCATCACGAAGAGGGGCAACAGCAAAGTTACCCATTACATACATAGCTGCATCACCCTGTACCATTGGCGCTAAAGCTTCCTGCCATGAGAAGGCAGCATGATTTTCTAAGAAGAAACCAGCATCAACTAACTGTTTCCAGTTGTTCATAGTGGCTCTTACACGGTCATCAGTCCAGGCAATCTCACCTTTGGTCAAGGCCATATGGAAGTCATAACCGTTGGTACGTAGGTTCAAATAGTCAAACACACCAGCCGCAGTCCATAGGTACTTGGTACCGATAGTGATTGGCGTCACACCAGCCGCTTTCAGGGCTTCACCCGCAGCCATAAACTCATCCCAGTTGGTAGGCACAGCAATACCATTCTGTTCGAAGATATCCTTACGGTAGTAAACACCCCACTGATAATAGGTGTAAGGTACACCCCACTTCTTACCATCAATGGTCATAGAAGCAGCAGCAGAAGCAAGAGAGTCATTTAGACCATTTTCTTCCCATACATCGTCCACAGGCTCAAATAAGCCAGCATTAACATAAGGAAGCATACGGTTACCAGCGTACCAGTTCGCAAGATCAGGTGCGTCGGCGGTTAAGAAGTTACGGATAGACGTCTTGTAACCTTCATGGTCGAATAGGTTCCAAGTTACACTGACATCAGGATTTTCTTTTTCAAAGCCTTCGATCACAGCTGCAAAAGCTGCTTTTGGGGCTGGATCAGAGGTATCGGTATTAATTACCAATTCACCTGCAAAAGCTTGTGTAGCCAGCAACGAGGCACCGACTAGGAGGGGCGCAAGCGTTTTCTTATTATTAAACATTTCGTTTACTCCATTAGTTTGTCTCAAATAGTGAAACCAGTTTTCAACTATTGCAAATCGATAATAAGTATGAGAGCCTACTCTTGTCAAATTTTTTTTTATTAAATAACAATAAAACAGCCGACACTTTTATAATCGTGCGGTTATTAACAATAGGGGTAAGTAAACCATGTCCAATGTTTCTCTCCACAACGCCGTTAAACGCTACGGCGATATTCAGGTCATTCATGGTGTTGACCTGCATATTGAGCCCGGCGAATTCTGTGTATTTGTTGGCCCTTCTGGTTGTGGCA
>DNNY01000190.1 GCA_003497765.1 Oceanospirillaceae bacterium | reverse complement strand
CCGTTTATACAATTAATTGAGCAACACGATGGCGAATTATAGCACTAACGAATTCAAGAATGGTCTGAAAGTCATGTTGGAAGGCGACCCATGTTCCATGGTGGATGTGGAGTTTGTTAAGCCAGGTAAAGGTCAGGCTTTTACCCGGGTAAAAATGAAAAACCTAAAAAGTGGCCGAGTCTGGGAACGTACTTTTAAATCGGGCGAAAGCATTGAAAGTGCTGACGTTATGGATCGCGATATGGAGTACTTGTATACCGATGGTGAGTTTTGGCACTTTATGATGACTGATGGTTCTTTTGAACAGTTTGCTGCGGACGCAACAGCTGTAGGTGATTGTACCAAGTGGTTAAAAGAACAAGATGTGTATCTGGTAACCCTTTGGAATGGTGCTCCCATTAGTGTTGCGGCGCCAAATTTTGTGGAGCTGCAGGTTACTGAAACAGACCCTGGTCTCAAGGGTGACACCGCTCAGGGTGGCAGTAAGCCCGCTTATCTGCAAACAGGTGCCATGTTGCGTGTGCCACTTTTTATTGAAGAAGGTGAAATTCTAAAAATTGATACGCGTACTGGTGAATACGTCAGCCGAGCTTGATATATAGTCTGCCCTTAAGCTCTGTAACCAAGATCTTGGGGGCATTCGCTTAGCTATATACACTTCTAAATAACGATTGAGTTTAGCATGTCTAAAGTGTCTACTTGGCAGCCCAGTGCTGACATCACCATGTTACAAGCGCGGGCGCAAATGTTGGCACAGGTGCGTGACTTTTTCGCTGCTCGCCAAGTCTTAGAAGTAGACACCCCCATTCTTTCCCACCATGGTGTGAGCGATCCTCATATTGATAGTATCAGGGCTGAGTTTACGCCTGATGGGGCAAGCTATGGGGAAACTATGTTTCTAATGAGTTCCCCTGAATATGCCATGAAACGCTTATTAGCGTCAGGTAGTGGCAGTATTTTTCAAATTGCCAAAGCCTTTCGCAATGGTGAAGCGGGGCGCCGTCATAATCCTGAATTTACTATGTTGGAATGGTATCGGGTGGACTTTGATCTGCAGCAGTTAATGGCAGAGGTGGCTGAGTTATTGGGGCTTTTGTTGGCGCCACATTTAGGTCCATTAGAGTGGCACTATTTGAGCTACGCGGAGGCTTTTGAGCAGATACTAGGGGTCAATCCATGGTTAATGGATGATCAGGCTGTACAGGCCTTGGCACAACAGCATATTGATATTGTTCTGCCTGCCGATACGCCACGGGAGACTTGGTTAGATCTCTTGATGAGTCATTGTATAGAGTCTGCCCTGCCAACAGCTTGTTTTATATACAATTATCCGCCAGCCCAAGCTGCCTTGGCTAAACTTGAGACTGATGCTGCAGGGCAATATGTGGCTCGTCGTTTTGAGGTTTATATCCAAGGTATGGAGCTGGCTAATGGTTACCAAGAGTTAATCGATGCGCAAGAACAAGCGCAACGCTTTAAGCAGGATAATCAGTTACGAGAACAACTAGGCAAACCAAATATGCCAGCCGATCAGCGTTTAATTGCTGCCTTGCAGGCGGGTATGCCCGTTTGTGCCGGGGTAGCTATGGGCGTGGAACGCATTCTAATGTTGGCCTATAAAAAGCAAGATATTGCTCAAGTCTTAGCTTTTAATCACTCATTAGCTTAGCTAACATCTGTCCCATGCGCGTAGTGACACCCGGCTGAAGTTCAGCATTCCATGTGCAAGTATCTTTAGGTAGGCAAAGAACAATCGTTGAGCCCAGCTTAAAACGGCCCATCTCTTCACCTTTGCGCAAAAAAATCTCTTGTTGATCAGCGTATTCCCAAGTTTGCACCTGCTTGCCCGTGGGGCAGACTAAGCCCGACCAAGTTGTTTCTATGCTAGCGACCACCATGGCGCCCACCAGTACCATAGCCATAGGGCCAAACTCTGTCTCAAATATAGCCACTAAGCGTTCGTTACGGGCAAATAAATTAGGCACATTGGCCGCGGTTGCCTGATTGACAGAAAATAACTGTCCTGGCACATGGGCCATGCGTAATAGTTTGCCATCACAGGGCATATGGATACGATGGTAATCTTTAGGTGCTAAATAGATGGTGGTAAATTGACCATCTTCGAATGGTGCGGACCAAGCAGGGTTGCCCCCCAATAAATCGTTAACACTATACTCTTGGCCTTTGGCTTGGAAAATCTGACCAGCATTAATATCACCGATTTGGCTAACTGCGCCATCAACGGGACAGGCTAGGTGTGCTGGGTCATGATCAATGTGGCGCGCATCTGCTTTTAAGCTGCGGGTAAAGAAATCATTAAAGCTCACATAATCTGCAAAGTCTTCGCGCTCGGCTTCCTGCATATTAACTTTAAACTGCTTGGCAAACAGTTTAATCAATGGGTTTTTGATAAGTGGTAGACGGCTTTCTGCTAAAGCACCTAACAAACGTGACAGTAGGTGCTGGGGAATAATATATTGCAGCAGAACAAACAAACGGTCTTTCATAATATTTCCTGAGTCAATTTAATGATGAGTATCAAACTCATCCAGTGAGGCTTTAATTTGTCGATAACTAGCTAAGCGGACTGGATCAATCTCACCGTCCTCTGCAGCCTGCAAAAGGGCGCAGCCTGGTTCATGTTCATGGGAGCAATTACTAAATTTGCAATAGCCCAAATGCGGGCGAAATTCACGAAATGCTTCTAGTAAAGTATCAGCATCCATATGCCACAAACCAAATTCGCGAATGCCCGGTGAGTCAATTAGGTCACCACCATTGGGAAAGTGAAATAATCTTGCTGTAGTGGTGGTATGAATACCTTGTTGATGATATTCAGATAAGGCACTGACCTTTAAATCTGTCCCCGGCAATAAAACATTCACTAATGATGATTTACCCACGCCAGATTGCCCAACAAACACACTTACACGTTGGTTAAGGGCGGCTAGCAATGCCTCGAGGCCATCTTGGGTTTTGGTGGAAGCACGAATAACCCGATAACCTAGCTGTTCATAGCGGGCCAACATGGGTGCTAGATGGGCTTCCGACTCGGCATCCAATAGATCCGTTTTATTGAGTAAAATAATGGGCTCAATAGCACTGGCTTCAGCGGCTACTAGATAACGATCTATCAGGTTGGCATAGGTATGGGGTTTGGGGGCAATGGTGACAACAATCTGGTCAATATTGGCAGCAACTGGCTTAAGTTCACCGTATTTATTGGGGCGACTGAGTTCACTATGGCGAGGATCCCTGGCCACAATAACCCCAGTTTGATCAGCGGCCTGACGCCAAGAGACTTTATCACCAGTGACTAGATGACCTAAATTAGACCGTAGTTTGCATCTAAAAATAGTTCCTTGCTCAGCTTCTACATCGATTTGCGAACCATAATGTGCGACAATTAAGCCTTGCTGCTCGGGACCTAGATCGCCATGTTCAATAGCTGAGTCGATGGCCTGATCTTGTTTCTGAGCACGGGCGCGGCGCTCGGCCTGCACCTTCTCAATTTGCCATTTTTGGCGGCGGGTTAACTGTCGTTTTGCCATGTAATTGCAATTAGCCTGACTATTTGGGGTTTATTCTACCGCGAAGTGGGGCATAATTCAGGTTTTCGCCCCGATTAAATAAATTTATTGTCATTCATAGCACTACAAGGGATATATCATGGCCAAGCACCCACATAACCTGATTTGGATTGATCTGGAAATGACCGGTTTGGATCCAGAAACAGATGTGATCATCGAGATAGCCACCATTGTTACCGATGCCAATCTTAATGTCTTATCCCAAGGGCCATCTTTAGCCATTCATCAGACTGACGAAGTGCTAGCCAATATGAATCCCTGGTGTATTAAACAGCATGGCCAGTCGGGCTTGACCCAACGAGTTCGGGAGAGTGACATCTCCACTACTCAGGCTGAACAAATGACCTTAGCATTCTTGCAACAATATGTTGAGGCGGGGGTTTCGCCTATGTGTGGTAATAGTATCGGGCAAGATCGACGCTTCTTAGTAAAGTATATGCCTGAGCTGGCAAACTACTTCCATTATCGCAATTTAGATGTCAGTACCTTAAAGGAATTAGCTCGCCGCTGGCAGCCCGACTTGTTGGCTGATTTCCATAAGCAAGGTACCCATTTGGCCATGGACGATATTATTGATTCCATTGCCGAACTGGCGTTTTATCGGGAGCGCATGTTAAAGATTTAACTTGGCGTTTGCCGTGGTCTAGTTGCTTAGACTAGTAGCTTTGCCAAGTAACTTAACGTAGATGCTTAATTTTGCGTGCATCCAAGGTGAGTAGTGGTAATGGCTTGAGTGGGATGGCTTTAGCAGCTCGCTGTTCTAACTGCTGTAATGCCCATTGTATATGTTCCTGCACCATCTCTGATGTATCCTTTAAGCGTGCCTGTAAAGCCGCAATAGTGGCCGCATTGGCTTGGCCATTGCCAAGGGCGACAGCAATATTGCGTAACCAGCCTTCGTACCCAGCCCGGCGAATAGGTGAACCTTGGGTGCGTTCGTCAAACTCTTCAGCTGACCAATTAAATAAGCTAATCAGACTGGCTTGATCTAGTCCATGGCGTGGCTTAAAGTCAGATTCTGCGGTGGCTTGGGGATAGCGGTTCCAAGGACAGGCTAGTTGGCAATCATCACAGCCAAAAATGCGATTGCCCATCAAGGATCTAATTTCTTCTGGTATAGCCCCCTTATGCTCAATGGTTAAATAAGCAATGCAACGGTTAGCATCCAATACATAAGGTTCGGGAAAGGCCTTGGTTGGACATAGATCGATGCAGGCGCTACAGCGGGAGCAGTGATTTTTGTCGTAAGGTTCGTCTGTGGGTAAAGGTAAGTCGACAAAAATTTCGCCCAGTACAAACCAGGATCCAGTGCGGCGATTAATTAGCAGGGTGTTTTTCCCTTGCCAGCCTAGGCCAGCTTGTTGCGCCATGGGTTTTTCCATGACTGGTGCACTATCCACAAACACCCGATAACCAAAAGGTCCAATTAAGGCCTCCATGGCCTTGGCCATTAGTGCCAAGCGTTTGCGAACTAGCTTGTGATAATCTCTACCCAAAGCATAGCGTGCGATATAGCCTTGTTGATCATCTTCTAAGCAACTTTTGGTGGTCAACTGCGGATCCAAATAATGCATACTAAGGCAGATCACTCTTACGGTACCTGGTACTAATTCAGCCGGCCGATAGCGTTTGCTGCCATGGACTGACATATAGTCCATATCGGCATGATAGCCTTGGGTAATCCACTCTTGTAAGCGTTGGCCAGCAGCCTCTAAATCAGGTTTCACCACACCCATTTCAGCAAACCCAAATTGCTGGGCAAGTTGTTGAATTTGCCCATGTAAACTGTGCAATTGTTGTTGGCTTAGGGGCGGAACTTGGGGAGTATTTTCAGACATAGGGATATTTTACCTTGATTTGCTATCGAAAGACTACGCACGAGTGCTTGGACAAGGTATCATGGGCGCTGGCTAAAAATATTGCTCAACTAACCCACGGATCCAATACATTTATCATGACCGAACAACTGCTACTAGAAGCGCAAGGAGAGGATGCCATGGTGGCTCTTGGTCATCACTTGGGCGCTGTTATGCAAGCTAAAGATGCCGGCTTAGTGGTGTTTTTGCAGGGTAATTTAGGCATGGGAAAAACCACCTTAGTAAGAGGTATCATGCGCTCATTTGGGCATACGGGTGCGGTAAAAAGTCCTACCTATACTTTGGTTGAACCCTACGAGTTTCAGGCCTTGCAAGTTAATCATTTCGATCTATATCGTCTTGGTAATGCCGAAGAATTGGAATTTCTTGGTATTCGCGACTATTTTTCTGGCTCAGCCATTAATCTTATCGAGTGGCCAGACAAAGGTGCGGGTATTCTACCAACAGCTGATTTAATTATTACTATCACGGGCGCTGGACCACAAAGACAATTGTTATTTGTGGCAAGCAGCGACTCAGCCCAGAGCTTACTAACACAACTGCGGGAGGCAAGTAGTGGTTAGCTTACTAATTCGCGTCATGCTTATCGGTTTATTGTTTGTCGGCGCAAAGAGTTGGGCAGCAGAAGTAAAAAACGTGCGTATCTGGCCAGCGCCAGATAGTACACGAGTGGTGTTTGATATCAGTGCACCAGTTAACTTTGAGGCCATTCGCCTAATTAACCCAGAACGTCTAGTGATTGATATACCTTCGAGTCGACTGCAAGCAGCCTTATCGAAACTGGACCTTACCGGCAGCCCGATTAAAGCTATTAGGCATAGTCAGCGCCCGAATAATAAACTGCGCTTGGTGCTTGATTTAAAGCATAAGCTAGAAGCCAAATTATTTACTCTTAAGCCTAATCAGTCCTATGGTCATCGTCTGGTCATTGATTTACATAACTATCAAGTATCTGGTGGAAAGGTTAGCTCACAGACTAAGCAGCAAGTGGTAAAAAGTTTGCCCCTGATAGATAACCAGCGCAATATTGTCATTGCTATTGATGCCGGTCACGGTGGCGAGGATCCTGGAGCATTGGGCCCTCGTTTTGATGGTAAAAGATTACGTGAAAAGCATGTAGTTATGGCTATTTCTAAGTATCTGCAAACAGAATTAGATAGTATGCCGGGTTTTGAAAGTGAGCTGCTCCGCAGCGGCGATTATTATATTGGTTTGCGCGATAGAACCACAAAAGCCCGTCAGGTGAATGCTGATTTATTTGTTTCTGTCCACGCTGATGCTTTTACGAATCCCAAGGCTCGTGGTGCTTCAGTATGGACTTTGTCCAAAAGTGGCGCTTCTAGTGAGATGGGTCGTTGGTTAGCCAGAAAAGAAAACAGTTCTGACCTGATTGGTGGTATTGGTGGGGTCAGCCTTGATGATAAAGAAGAAGACCTAGCAAAAACCTTACTTGATTTATCCATGACCCATAGCCAATCAATCAGCCGGGGCATTGCCATTAGTGTGCATCGCCATATTTCAAAAATGGCGCGTATGCATAAAGATCATGTGGAACGCGCTGGTTTTGCTGTGCTTAAATCGCCAGATATTCCGTCTATACTGGTAGAAACGGGTTTTATTTCTAATCCAGATGAGGCGGCGAAATTGCGCACACCTAGTTACCAGAAGAAAATGGCTAAAGCCATTGCTGACGGTATTAAGGAATATTATTACGCCAACCCTGTGGCCAATACCTATATCGCAACCTTGGTAGCAGCTAAAGGCCAACAAATCACCTACAAAGTGGTTAGGGGTGATACTTTGTCTGAGATTGCTCTGCGCTATAATACTAGTATTAGTAAATTGCGTACGGCCAATAAATTGAATGCTAAGTCTGTTCTGCAGATTGGTCAGTTATTGGTTATTCCTACAGGATAAATATGATGTCCAGAATTCATTTGCTCAGTCCTCGTTTGGCGAATCAGATAGCTGCTGGTGAAGTGGTTGAGCGCCCTGCGTCAGTAGTAAAAGAATTATTGGAAAATAGTCTTGATGCTGGTGCCGATACAATTAGTGTTGATGTCGAACAAGGTGGCGTCAAATTAATGCGTATTCGGGATAATGGATGTGGCATTGAAAAGGACGATCTTGCTTTATCCCTTAGTCGCCATGCTACTAGTAAAATCAGAAGTTTAGATGACCTAGAAGCGGTCAGTAGCCTCGGTTTCCGCGGGGAAGCCTTAGCTAGTATCAGTTCTGTGGCGCGCCTGACATTGACCTCAAATACAGCACAGCAAAATAGTGCTTGGCAGGTATCGACGGCGGGACGGGAAATGGATGCTCAGGTACAGCCAGCAGCTCATCCAGTAGGCACCACGGTTGAGGTACGAGATCTATTTTTTAATACCCCAGCCAGACGTAAGTTTTTGCGTACAGAAAAAACTGAGTTTGGGCATCTCGAGGAAGTCTTAAAACGCCTGGCTCTAAGTCGAATGGATGTGGCTTTCCAGCTTAAACATAACGGTAAGGTAATTCATAACTTACGTCCGGCACAGCAACAGGCGGCACAAGAAAAGCGGGTCGCCAGTGTTTGTGGGCCAAATTTTATGCCTCAAGCTGTGCATATTGAGATGGAAGCACCGGGCTTGCGTATCTGGGGTTGGGTAGGCTTACCCACCTTCTCTCGCAGCCAAGCCGATCTACAATATTTCTTTGTTAATGGGCGGGTAGTAAAAGATAAATTGGTTAGTCATGCAGTACGTCAGGCCTATCGTGATGTGCTTTATCATGGCCGTCATCCTGCTTATGTATTGTATTTAGAATTAGATGCGGCCACGGTAGATGTCAATGTTCACCCTACAAAAAATGAGGTGCGCTTCCGTGATGGTCGCCTAGTGCACGACTTTATCTTTCGCTCCTTGCATAAATCCCTAGCTGATGTCCGACCTGAGGTGCCAACGGGTGGAGGCTTGCATGAGCTAGGCATACCATCAGCAAATCAGTCAGATATGGGCTTGGCAGCGGGTGTGTTTGCGGGGCAAAGTAATCTGGCCATGGGAATAGGTAACGATCATGGCAGCCTGCCTAGTGGTAGCGTAGGCAGCTTTTCTGGTTATCGATCTGCTCTGTCTAGCACCAACTCTCAACAGATGCAAGAGCAGGCACAAGTCTATGGCCAAGTGCATGGTCAGCAGGTGGCCGGGGACATGGAGGCGCCCACTAGTGAGCAAGTCGATATGGCTACAGGAGAGGTGATTATTCCGCCTCTGGGGTTTGCTATTGCACAATTACATGGCATATATATCCTCGCAGAAAATGCGCAGGGCTTAATTTTAGTTGATATGCATGCCGCCCATGAGCGCATTGTTTATGAGCAAATGAAAACCGGTCTTAATGATCAGGGTGTTAGTGCACAACCTTTGTTAGTGCCTTTATCTATGGCGGTCAGCAGTCGTGAAGCAGATCATGTTGAAAGCTGTAATGATGCCTTTGCGGAGCTGGGCTTAATAATTGATCGTGCCGGTACAGAGACACTGATAGTGCGGCAAGTGCCGAGTGTGTTGCAGCATGCCAATATTGAACAATTAGTCCGTGATGTATTAGCTGATGTAGTAACCTTTGGCAGTAGTGATCGGATTCGCGCTGCCCATAACGAGTTGTTAGGTACCATGGCTTGCCATGGGGCAGTGCGAGCTAACCGCAAGCTATCTATAACTGAAATGAATGCTCTGTTACGTGATATGGAACACACCGAGCGGAGCGGCCAATGTAATCATGGGCGCCCCACCTGGACGCAGTTAAATCTATCAGAGTTAGATAAGCTGTTTTTGCGAGGCCAATAATGAGCCCCATGTTACCCCCGGCTGTGTTTTTAATGGGGCCTACTGCTGCTGGTAAAACAGATTTAGCCGTAGCCTTGGCGCAATATCAAAACTGCGAAATTATCTCAGTTGATTCAGCACTTATATACCGTGGGATGGATATTGGTAGTGCGAAACCGGATGCCGCCACCTTAGCTTTAGCGCCCCATCATTTACTCGATATCCGTGAGCCCTCAGCCTCCTATTCGGTAGCTGAGTTTTGCGCCGACGCATTGGCATTAATGGCCGATATTTCCGCTCGAGGAAAAGTGCCCTTACTCGTTGGCGGCACGATGATGTACTACAAGGCCTTAATGGATGGTTTAGCGGATTTGCCGGCCTCCGATGCCGATCTACGACAGCAGCTCGAAGCTGATGCGGCTGCGCTTGGCATACCTGCTCTGCATGCGCGTTTGGCTGCGGTGGACTCCATAGCCGCCCAGCGTTTACATAATACTGATAGCCAGCGAGTGTTACGTGCTCTAGAGGTTTATCAACTTACTGGAGAGACTTTGAGTAGCCATTGGGCTCGCCAAGCAGACTATAGTTTGCCTTATAAAGTGACTTCTATTGGCATTTGGCCACCAGAGCGAGCTATTTTACATGAGCGTATAGAGCAACGTTTTCAACTGATGTTGGAGCAAGGTTTTGAGCAAGAGGTGGTGGCTTTGCGTGACCGTGGAGACTTAGATTTATCTATGCCGTCTATGCGTTGTGTTGGATATCGGCAAATGTGGCAATATCTTGATGGCGACTATAATTATGAGACCATGATCAATAAAGGTATAGTTGCAACAAGACAATTAGCTAAAAGGCAGCTAACTTGGTTAAGAAAATGGCCTGATTTACACTATATTGACAGTATGGAGACAAAATTAGCATTCACTGTTTCACAAATATTCGATAGAATGTAAAGACGAAGATTAACGACTAAGCTTAATCTGTTAATTTTCGCTGTAACAGTTTTTTGTTACATGCTGTGTGCACTTTCCATAGGTGTAAAATTTATATTTAAAGGAGTTAATATGTCAAAAGGGCAAAGCCTACAAGACCCTTATCTGAATGTTCTGCGCAAGGAAAGAGTGCCTGTTTCCATTTTTTTGGTAAATGGTATTAAGCTGCAAGGTCAGATCGAGTCTTTTGACCAGTTCGTTATTTTATTAAAGAATACCGTTTCTCAAATGGTTTACAAACATGCTATCTCGACGGTGGTTCCCGCTCGCCCAGTCAAGGTGCCGACCGAAGAAGAAGAGAGTTAATTTTTTTCAGTGTATAGACGCCGCAATAAGCATCATTTTATGGGTGCTTTTGTAATAAAACGAGCACCTTTCGGTGCTCGATTGCATTTGGGTTAAACTATTGTTTTTTGAACGTCATGACGGCGGCGAACGCGCCATCCTGGTTCACATGGAAATGGGACAGGAGGGTGAATGTGAGGATGCCAACGAATTAAAGGAATTGGTTCTCTCGGCTGGTGCTGACCCGATTGTAATGATTGGTGGTGCACGTTCCCATCCCCACCCAAAAACCTATGTTGGTTCGGGCAAAGTGGCGGAAATAAGCCACGCCGTTAGTGAACATAAGGCGGAGATTGTGATATTTAATCACACACTTAGCCCTGGCCAAGAACGCAATCTTGAAAAGGAATTCCAATGTCGAGTACTTGACCGTACGGGGTTAATTCTTGATATTTTTGCTCAGCGTGCACGGACTCACGAAGGTAAGTTGCAAGTTGAGTTAGCACAGTTAGAACATATGTCTACCCGCCTAGTGCGTGGTTGGACTCACTTGGAACGTCAAAAAGGTGGTATTGGTCTACGTGGCCCGGGCGAAACGCAATTAGAGACCGACCGGCGTTTATTGCGAGCGCGAATTACCTCCATTCTTAAGCGTTTACAAAAGGTTCGTAAGCAGCGTGAGCAAGGGCGACGTTCGCGGCGTCGGGCCGAGGTGCCCACTCTATCCTTAGTGGGATATACTAACGCCGGTAAGTCCAGTTTGTTTAATCGCATTACCGTTGCTGACGTTTATGCTGCGGATCAATTATTCGCTACTTTGGATCCAACCTTCAGACGTCTTGAAATTGCTGATGTGGGCCCCACTATATTGGTTGATACAGTTGGTTTTATCCGCCATCTGCCCCATAAACTAGTAGATGCCTTTCGGGCCACTCTACAGGAAACAGCGGAAGCATCGATGTTGTTGCACGTGGTAGATGCCAGTGATGAAATGCGAGACGACAATATTGTTGAAGTAAATGGTGTCTTGCAGGAAATTGATGCCATAGGATTGCCAACATTGTTGGTTTACAACAAAATAGACATGTTGTCTGATACGCCGCCACGCATTGATTATAATGCCCAAGGTAAACCTGAGAGAGTTTGGCTATCGGCTCTCACGGGGGAAGGTAGTGAGCTATTGTTGCAGGCCATTCAGGAGTTGTTAGGTGATGATATGTACACCGGCCAACTAACTCTGCAACCTGGTCAAGGGCAAATGCGGGCACAAATGTATTCGCATAATGCGGTGCAGCAAGAGAATATTGATGATGTTGGCAATATGGTATTGGATATCCGTTTGCCAAAGAAAGAGTTTTTACAAATACTTAACCGACTTGGTATGGACCCTGAGCCGTTTGTGGGCAAACCCAAACAGCCTTGGGAACACTAGATTAATTGTTAGCCTCTAAAGGAGACGACTATGGCCTGGAATGAACCGGGTAATAACGGCAAGGATCAAGATCCTTGGGGAAATCGTGGCTCAGGTGGGTCAAATCAGGGGCCACCTGATTTAGATGAAGCCTTGGGTAAGTTAGTAGATAAAGTTAATGGCCTGTTTGGTGGCAGTGGTGGCAAACGCAATAGCGGTGGCCAAGAGCCAACTGCTCCAGCACCGAGTGGCAAGCTAGTCCTGGTCATCCTCGCAGTAGTTGCTGTAGTTTGGTCTGGTATGGGCTTCTATACCGTCGATCAACAAGAACGTGCAGTGGTATTGCGCTTAGGTAAATTTTTGGAAACAGTTGAGCCTGGCCTGCAGTGGAATCCGCCTTTAGTGGATGACGTAACCAAAGTAAATGTAACGGCGGTACGTAACCATGACCATGTTTCACTGATGCTGACCAAAGACGAGAATATCGTTGAAGTTGGCTTGTCTGTGCAGTATGTGGTTTCTAACCCAAAAGATTTTCAGCTAGAAGTAAGATCGCCTGAAGATAGTTTGGCGCAGGCCACTGAATCTGCCCTACGACATGTGGTAGGTAGCTCGAAGATGGATGATGTGCTAACTGAGGGGCGTGCAATATTAGCCGATCAGGTGCAAGCGCGTTTACAAGACTATCTAGATAGTTATCAAACTGGCCTAGAAGTTAGCAAGGTCAACATCGAAAACACCAGTGCACCATCACAAGTACAAGATGCTTTTGATGATGTTATCAAGGCTCGTGAAGATGAGCAGCGGGTGAAGAACGAAGCCCAAACTTATGCCAACGGTATAGTGCCTGAAGCCCGTGGTAAAGCGCAGCGTATGATTGAAGAAGCTAGCGCCTACCGGGAAGAAGTGGTGGCTAGGGCAGAGGGTGAAGCGACTCGTTTCAGTAAATTACTAGCCGAATACCAAAAAGCCCCAGAAGTAACCCGTGAGCGTTTGTATCTAGTGGCTATGGAAGATGTGCTGTCAAACAGCAATAAGGTGTTGGTAGATGTCGATGGTGGTAACAATATGATGGTATTACCACTTGATCAAATTATGAGCAGTGCCAAGCGCGGCACCAATAGCTTTGGTGGCGGTTCAGCAACGAGTGCGGACATAGACCAAATAACCAATCAGGTTATCCAAGAGCTAGGCACCCGCACGAATACGCGTATTAGCACTAGGGAGAGCCGTTAACATGACATCTCGTACTTTACTTAGCCTAGTAGGCTTATTTGTTGCCCTGCTAATTGCTTCTTCCTCTATCTTTGTAGTCAAGGAAACAGAACGTGCGATTATGCTACGTTTTGGTGAAGTAGTGCAGTTTGATATTAAACCGGGTTTGCATTTTAAGATTCCTTTTGTCAACACTGTGCGCAAGTTTGATGCACGAGTGCTAACTCTTGATGCCCGCCCCCAGCGTTATCTAACCATGGAAAAGAAGGGTCTTATTGTTGATTCTTTTGTGAAATGGCGTATTAAAAACGTTGCAGATTACTATACGGCAACCTCTGGTATCGAAAATACCGCAGCCAAGCTTTTGGCATCCCGTGTGGATACCGGCCTTCGTAACCAGTTTGGTGAGCGAACCTTGACCGAGGTAGTATCTGGTGAACGTGACGAGTTGATGAATGAGTTACGTGAAGAACTGAATATGGTGGTGATTGCCGATATGGGTATTGAAGTGGTCGATGTGCGGGTTAAACGCATTGACCTGCCACAGGAAGTAAGTCAATCAGTATATGATCGTATGCGCACTGAGCGGGAGCGTGAAGCACGTGAATTACGTTCAGAGGGTAAAGAGAAAGCAGAAGGTATTCGTGCCGATGCTGATCGCCAACGTACGGTTATTATGGCCAACGCTTATCGTGAGGCTGAACTCATTCGCGGTGATGGTGATGCCGTAGCTGCAGCTACCTATGCCGAGTCATATAACGAAGATCCTGAGTTCTATAGCTTTTATCGTAGTTTAGATGCCTACCGTAAAACCTTTGGTAATGGTGGCGATATTATGCTGGTTGAGCCTGATAGTGAGTTCTTTAAGTATCTTGGTCAGTCACAGGCAAAGTAACTCAATAAGTGATTTCTCGCTCGATAATAAGGGCTAGGAAAAAACGCTAAATATGGGGACCGGTTTTTTTGGCCAGTAATTGCCAAAAGCACCTGTCCCTTTTTTTGTGGGCTGGCCATAAAGCCAGTGAAAATAGGCTATTATTAAAGCATGAAAACCAATTTCATTCCCGAAATTCAGGACTACTTGCAGTCTCTATGGTTAGCTAAGGGGTTAAGTGATAACACTTTAGAAAACTACGGTCGAGATCTGACGCGGTTTAATAAATGGTTACAACCACAAGGCCGGCGTTTGGTTGAAGCTCGGGATATGGATGTTTTGGGCTACCTTGCCGACCTCACCACTTCGGGGGCTAAACCAGCTAGCGTGGCCCGGCATTTATCTTGTTTAAAGGGCTATTTTCGTACCCAAGTTAGGGATCAAGGCCTAGCAGTTGATCCAACGGCGCTGATACAAGCGCCTAAGTTGGGCCGGCCCTTGCCGAAGTCCTTAACAGAAGCAGAAGTAGAAGCTTTATTAGGAGCGCCAGATACTCAGACGGCATTAGGCTTACGTGATCGGGCTATGTTAGAACTGCTTTATGCGAGTGGATTAAGGGTGAGTGAGCTTGTGGGTTTGGAAACCAGTCAGGTCAAACTAAGTCTTGGCTTAGTACAAGTGATGGGTAAGGGTTCCAAAGAGCGCTTAGTGCCTATGGGACAGGCAGCGCAGGATTGGCTTGAGCGTTATTTAAAAACCGCCCGCTTGGAACTGTTAGGAAATAGCGTGAAAAGTGTGCTATTTCCAAGCCAGAGGGGAACCCAGATGACGCGGCAGACATTTTGGCATCGTATTAAGCTGCATGCTCAGACGGCGGGTATTACAAAGCCATTGTCTCCCCATGTGGTACGCCACGCCTTTGCTACCCATTTATTAAACCATGGTGCTGATTTACGAGTGATCCAAATGTTGCTGGGTCATAGTGATTTATCCACTACACAAATATATACTCATGTAGCCAACCATCGCTTACAGGCGCTGCATCAACAACATCACCCTCGAGGTTAACAATTATGTTTATTAAGCGTTTATTTTGTTTCTTTTGTTTATCTGCTTTAAGTATGAATAGCTGGGCAGATGACTACGCTGATTTGCATGCCAGTGTGGCGCGTCTTAATCCTGATTTGCAGATTATTATAGTGGCTGAAACCCCTATGATTGGTATTTTAAAGGTCGTTATTAATACCGGTGAAACCATCTATATGAGCGCTGATGGTAACTATTTTTTGGCGGGTAATCTTTATCAAAATACTATTGAGGAAGGTTTTTTAAATCTTACGGAAGTCGATCAGCAACAGTCACGCAAGGAGATTATGCAAAGCCCCATTGCTGACAAGGCATGGGTATTTAATGCCCTAGGTGAAACCAAGGCTAGCATCACTGTGTTCACTGATGTTGATTGCTATTACTGTCAGAAATTACATTCAGAAATCGCCCAAATCAATGCCTTAGGTATTGAAGTCCGCTATTTGGCCTTCCCCCGGGCGGGTATTGGCTCATCGTCATACCAAGTGATGGTTGATGCTTGGTGTGCTGAAGACCCCAATGACTTTCTAACTAAAGCCAAACAGCGAGCCCAAGCTGGTATGCCGCCATTGGCATCCCCAACTGCTTGTGATAACCCGGTAGCTGATCATTTTGCATTAAGCCAGACTTTAGCGTTAACAGGCACCCCTGCCATGATCTTAGAAACAGGTGAATTATGGCCTGGGTATTTGCCAGCGGATGAATTAGCGCGACGTTTGGGTATAAATTAAGTTTAATCTGCCTCTAATAAAGGTATAAATGAGCGTGCTGCAAAGGCGGTATTGTGTTGGCCGAGCAAGGAGTGCCAAATGACATCAGTATTAACCAGTATAAGCCACTTTTTTTCTCTGGTGCCTAATGCCCTGCGACCTTACCGTTGGCCAATATTAATTAGCGCAACCATACTTAGTGTCTTTATGGCCATGGGTCTTAGCCGCTTTGCCATGGACGTGACCATGGACTCTTGGTTTCAGGAAGATGATCCCGTTTTACAATCATTAGATGAGTTTCGCAGTCAGTTTGGTAGTGACGATGGTCTCTATATCGTTTATGAAGCTAAAGATGGGGATGTATTTTCTGATCAATCATTGCGCCTGATTGATAAACT
Organism: Oceanospirillaceae bacterium; assembly: GCA_003497765.1. Lineage (GTDB taxonomy): Bacteria > Pseudomonadota > Gammaproteobacteria > Pseudomonadales > Balneatricaceae > Njordibacter. Next base: position 1,488 of record DNNY01000190.1, on the reverse strand, counting down.
TACAGAACGCTTAGAAAACTGGCAGGACTTAGACCCTCAAACGATTATCAGTCTGGGTCTTACCCAAGAGCAAATTGATCATCTCTCCCATATTAAACGGGTACAGTCTTTAACCAATATTCGTATCCAGAAAAATACGGGTGACTCCCTCAGTTCGCCGCGCTTAGTCCAGCAGCTTAGTATGAATGAAGCGGAACGAGAGGCGCTAAAAGCCCAAGCTATGGCACAAAATAACTTGCCACTATTTTTATTCTCCAAAGATTTTCGTTTTGGTGCCATTATGGTTACCACAGACTTTGGTGCCGTTCCCGTTGTCGATGACTTACAGGCAAGCTCTGATGATCTGTTGCTGGTCGACGATTTAGATAGTTTTGCTGATGATTTTACTGCCGAGCTAGATTTAACGGCTGAAGTGACGGAAGTAAAGTTTCAAGATATGGATTCGTCTCTTTATCTGGGCTTTATGGAACCCATAGTAGGCTTATATAGTACGCCTGAAATGCAAGGGCAGTTTAATTTCTATCCTATTGGTGGCGCGGCTATGGTTGATTTGGCTTGGGATACGATGATCATGGCTGCGGTATTATCCATAGGTACAGTGCTCATTATTATTATCTTGCTATGGCGCTTATTCCATTCTGTGAGTGCGGTGCTATGGCCTCTTGTTGCTATTGGTCTGAGTGCCTTATATGTGGTGGGTGCTGTCTCATGGATGGGTATTGATACCAGTCAATTAATTAGTTTGACGGTAATGCTTATCGTCGCTGTTGGTGTGGCCGATTGTGTGCATGTTATGAGTAGTTATCAGTACTTTTTGCGCAAGGGGCAGGGGCACCAAGAAGCCTTGACTGCTGCTTATGGGCAAACAGGCCTACCCATTTTATTAACCACCATTACGACTATGGCGGGTATGTCAGCCCTCGCTGCTACAGGCATGACCCAGTTTGTTATCTTTGGCTTATCCTCTGCTGCGGGGGTACTAATGGCCTTTATTTATACCATGGTGTTACTGCCGGTATTATTGGATTTATGGCATCCACGCATTAAGGTGAAAGCGGGTGAAGCTGAGGAAGAAGCAGCCAAACGCCATTGGTTGCAGCCCATTTTGGATCGTACTCCAGCCTTTGTGCAACGCCATCGACATTTGGTGAATGGGGTCTTTATTGGTACTTTTTTGCTGTGCTTATATGGTGCCACACAGGTCAAGATTGATTCTAATTTTGCTGAACTCTATCGTGAAGGCACTGACTTTAGGGTGGCTTATGATGTGGTGGATGCCAATATGTCGGGGACTGGGGCGGTGGCCATTATGGTTGATATGGGCACTTCCGATGCCCTCAATGATCCACAAGTGCTAAATACAATGGCGAATTTGCAGGCCTATGTGGAACAAACCTACAGTGAGTTTGTGGTGACCAGTAATTCCTTAGCAGATGTGGTTAAAGAAACCCATGCTACCATGCAAGATGGTAGTGATCGTTATCGAAC
>DNNY01000108.1 GCA_003497765.1 Oceanospirillaceae bacterium | reverse complement strand
GCAACAACAAGCTTGGTTATTGCAATTAACCCAAGCTCGAGCCAGTGCCCAAATCAATAAACACTGGGTTACTGTTTGTGGCTGGTCGGGCGCAGATAACTGCCATCCCAGTGATGCTTCACCTAAGCAACTGATTTCCTTTGTCGATAAAAATAAAGATGGTTTATGGCAAGATAACGAACGTCTTTTGCATCGGCAAAACCTACATAAAGCAGTTAAGATTACCTTTAATCGGGGTAACTTTGTGCGCTTTACCCCTTGGGGCACGAGTGGTCAGTCAGGCACTTGGACTTTATGTTGGCAAGATTTGTCCGCTGGCCAGGCTATTGTCTTATCGAGCTCAGGTAACTTGCGTCGCCGTACTGAGGTTTGTCATGGTAAGGACTAAGGTGCAGGGCTTTAGTCTGTTGGAGGTCAATATGGCCATGGCTATTTTGGCTCTTGGTATGGGTGGCATTATGACTAGCTACCTAGCTGTTGGGCATAGGGTGCAATACGGTTATCAGCAACAACAAGCCCAGTTGATTATTGAACAAATGGTAGCCGTATTGCCCCTCTATGGGGAGCATATTGCTTGGTTGCAAGGGCAGTCCACATCAACCCACATAGGACAGCATTGTTGGCGTGGGCAAGTATGTGATCAGCAACAAATGCTTAAGGCATGGTGGGCTTATTGGGCAGGGTATATTGCTAAATATCTACCTGCAGGTAAATACTCACTTACCTGTCAGAGTACTTGTATCTCAGGCGGGCGTTTGCATATACAGATCAGTTGGCAGGGTGGGACACTGATACCAAGTAACTGTGAAAGTAGGCATTGCCTAACTATGGATTGGCCTTTATGAGACCTTTAAATAGGGCAAAAGAAGCTTTCCAATCTGGCTTTAGTTTGCTGGAAGTGTTGCTCAGTTTAGCTCTAGCCAGTGCTATATTACTGGCAGCTAGTCACTTACTACAGGTATTAATTCAACGCGCAAGTTGGTGGCAGTTACTTAGTCAGATGGTAGTTACGCGTCAGGCTGTAGTTAGGTCAATTGCTAACCTAGGCGGTCAGGTATGTCAGGCAGGCATTTTACAGGGGGAAAAGAGTCAATGGCGCTGGCATCTTCAGCAGTCTGGTTCTTGTCAGATATATGATATGCGTTTGCAAACGTCGCATCAGCAATTACAAAAGCGTCGACTTGGTGGTCGCTATACCACTTTTATTGACTCTATTTCGGCCTTGGAGGTGACCTATGGTGTAAGTGCAGAAGATGACTGTGTTGTTAGGCAATGGCTGGCTCAAGTTGACCATAGCCAAGGCCAGCAGACTGTGATGTTACGCTTAAAATTTGCTGTTGGCATCCAAGGACAAGCTCCCGAATATAGTCTGCCTGTTGGTTGGTATGTGGATAAAAGTAATGGTCAAGAAAAGCTCTGGCAGCCTACGGAAGTTGTGCTTAGTTTGCCCTGTAATAATTCCATTAGCTCAAGCATGGAGTGAATGCCATTATGCCTATAGTCACCTATAAACAAGAAGGTTGGGTATTATTACTAAGCTTGATAATGGTATTGGTGCTTACCTGGCCTCTAGTTAGTCTGATACAGCAGACTAAGCTACAAATAGATCTACAAACCGAATCACAACAGGCGTTACAGGTGTACTTGGCAGCTAATCCTTTACTATCCAAAGGAGGCTTGTCAGATGCAGAATCTACTCATAACAACTTCTAAAAATATTGATGGTTTTAGTTTGCTGGAGCTGTTAATGGTATTGGCCATTATAGCTTTGCTAGTCAGTTTGGCATTACCGCAGTGGCAGTTTCAGCAATATCAAGTCCAGCGACAGTTGGCTGGGTTGCAACTACAGCAGATGGCTTTGGCGCAAGCTGCTTATAAACAGCAACAGGGCACATTTGCCACGGGTCTAGTTGCATTAGGCCAACCGGCAGTAGACCAAGCCTATCAATACCAATTAACTAACTTAACAGATGCCTATCAAATTACCGCTCAAGTGCGGGTGCCGGGCCCCATGCAAGGCGATAGCCAATGCTGGCTGTTGGTTTTGCATTCTGAGATTGGTGTCTATGGTGTAAGTCAATCTGGACACACTCATCATAACTGTTTGTAAAAATGTTAGATTATGTAAAAACTAGGGGGGTCAAGTTAATTTCTGGACTAAAAATAAGGTAGAATATACAGCTCTCCTATGATTAATTTGCTTAAGGTGTTGTATGACAATTTCTGCTGCTCAGGCCACTATTGTGGCGACACTGCAAACGCAACCTGTAATTGATGTTGATAGGGAAATTAGACGTCGAATTAATTTTATTAAAAGCTACTTAACCTATACTGGCTTAACCAAGCTGGTACTAGGCCTTTCTGGTGGGATTGATTCCACAACGACGGGAAAATTAGGACAATTAGCCTGTGACGAACTAAATGCTGAACAGGGTGTGACTGATTATGAATTTTTTGCCATGCGCTTGCCTCACAAGGTGCAGGCAGACGAAGATGATGCCCAACTGGCGGTTAGCTTTATCCAACCCAACCATTTATTAACGGTAAATGTGGCTCCCATTGTCGAAGGCATGGATCAAGCCTGCAAAGACTTTATGGAGGAGCAAACCTTTTCCAACTTTAAGATTGACTTCTCACGCGGCAATAACAAAGCTCGCGCCCGTATGATGTCACAGTTTTATATAGCCAATTTAACCGATGGTTTAGTGTTAGGGACTGACCATAGTGCCGAAGCCATTACGGGTTTCTATACTAAATTTGGGGACGGCGCCTGTGATTTGGCACCACTGTTTGGCCTTAATAAGCGCCAAGTGCGCGCTGTTGCCACTGCTTTAGGTGCGCCAGAACGTTTGGTTACTAAGACCCCCACAGCTGATCTGGAAGACCATAATCCTCAGCTCCCTGACGAAGTATCTTTGGGTATTAGTTATGATCTCATTGATGATTTTCTGGAAGGTCGACCCATTGTCCCAGAGATCGCCGCTAAATTAATTAGCCGTTATGAACAGACTGAACATAAGCGTCAAGGCCCAGTAACGCTTTATTGTGATTGGTACAAATAAGCTAGGTCTAGTTGAGCAGGCTGGGTTTAGTCAGCCTGCTGTTCTCCAGCATCGTTAAACAACCCAAAAGTCAGCTTATCAAACCAAGATTCTGGTGCCGACTCAGGCGTTTTATTGGGTGTTTCCGCAACCGCAAAATTCTCATCCAATACCCGTTGGGCATTATTGGCATTATCATCTAAGCCAAGTTCTGTGTAAGCCACTACCAAGACTTCTAGAGCCGGCTTGACGGCAGGCGTTAGCTGATAGTTTTCCAATACATACTGAGCCCGATTAGCTGCCGCTAACCAAGCACTGCGGGACATATAATAGTTAGCCACATGAATCTCATGTTCAGCTAGTAGGTTGCGCAAGTACACCATTCTCGCCTTAGCATCAGCCGCATACTGGCTTTGCGGGAATTGCTGAACCAAGGTATTAAAATCATTAAAAGATTCGCGCATAGCGCCAGGGTCTTTTTTGGCTTTATCACTAGTTAAGTAATTATCCAAAGCCCCTTTATTTTCCTCAAAGGAGGTTAGTCCTTTTAGGTAGTAAGCATAGTCCACATGTTCGTGGTCAGGATTAAGGCGGATAAACCGCGCCGCGGCCTCTTTGGCTGCCAACGGTTGATTACTTCGATAATAGGCATAAATCATTTCCAGCTGCACTTGATCGGAATATCGCCCAAAGGGATAACGTGCTTCTATGGTCTCCAGATCATCAATGGCGGCAATAAAATTGTCGGCAGCCAATTTATCCATAGCTTGTTTATAGAGTTCGGTCTCGGGTAATACTGGGTCTACCTCGATTGCAGTCTGTTGGTTGGAGCATGCGCCTAGTGCTACCAGTAAAAATAAACTAATGGCGATGTGGCGAAAATGATGTGCTAGAGCCGAGATCATAAAATAAAGCCTGTATCTAGGTATGGCGAAAAGCCTAATTATGGAGTTTTTTGTTCACTGATGAAAGTCTAATATTAGCAGAAGCTTGGTTTAGGTGAATTACTCTGGTGGGTATTTGACCCACCCTGAGGTATAATTTGCATCATTAATCCTTTGCTAGGTTCTGCTTTGCTAGCCGTTGTTAGTTCTGCCAGTGCCCTGCGAATCTCAGGTATTGATTTACATGCAAGATATGCTCACCCTCCAAGCCGTTGTCGAAGTCCAGTGGGCTGGTATGCGTTTAGACCAGATTGCGGCGCTGGCGTTCCCTGATTATTCACGATCACGTCTAAAGAATTGGATCTTGGATGGTGACCTTACCGTGGATCAGCAGACTTTGCGCCCCCGCGATAAGCTCTACGGTGGTGAGCTGCTTCAAGTAAATACCAAAATCGAACGCCAAGAGCGTTGGCAACCACAGGCCATTGATCTGGATATTGTGTTTGAAGATGAACATATATTGGTGCTAAATAAGCCAGCAGGGTTGGTGGTGCACCCAGCAGCTGGACATCATGATGGGACTTTACTCAATGCCTTATTACATCATGCGCCACAGCTAAACTCAGTACCTCGTGCTGGCATAGTGCATCGTTTAGACAAAGAGACCACTGGCTTGATGGTTGTTGCTAAGACCATTCCAGCGCAAACCGAGTTAGTAGCCCAATTGCAAGAGCGCACTATGGGGCGTGAATATGAAGCCGTTGCCCAAGGTGTGCTGACTGGTGGTGGTGTAGTCGATGAACCTATGGCGCGCCACTCACGCAATCGCCAAAAAATGGCTGTTGCCCCTTTAGGTAAGCCGGCAACTACCCATTATCGCGTTCTCAAACGCTATCGGGCCCATACCCATCTGCGGCTAAAGTTGGAAACGGGGCGCACCCACCAGATTCGTGTGCATATGGCCCATATCAACTACCCATTATTGGGTGACCCACTGTATGGTGGCCGTATGCGCTTACCCAAAGGCTGTGATGAAAATTTTCTCGATTGCTTGCGGGACTTTAAACGTCAGGCTTTGCATGCCAAGCGCTTGGAATTAACTCACCCCCATACCGAACAAGATATGGAGTGGGAAGTAGATTTGCCAACGGACATGCAAGCTTTGCTGGTTGAGTTGGAACGGGATAATAATTTGTGGCAAGAACAGCAGTATTATTAACGGCAAACCTAAGTAAGCAACGCTATTTGGTGCCAGACTGGCCAGCCCCAGCTAATGTCTTAGCCGTGGCTAGTAAGCGTGATTTATCCCAAACTGATGCTCCACCCTTGGCTGGCTTTAATCTTGCCCGCCACGTTGCCGACGATAATGCTCGTGTCAGCGACCATCGACAGCAATTGCGGACCGATCTGCAGTTAACACAAGAACCTGCTTGGCTAAATCAAATTCATGGTACCCAAGTGGTGACATTACCATTAACAGGCGATGCCATCGTTGATGCTGATGCCAGTACTAGTGACCAATCAGGTCAGGTATGCGTGGTGATGACAGCCGATTGCTTACCCGTATTATTTTGCGATCGTAAGGGTACCCGAGTAGCCGCTGTCCATGCCGGTTGGCGTGGTCTAGCTGCCGGTGTCTTAGAGAACACCCTAGGTTATTTTCCAAGTCCAACTGAGGTTATGGCATGGTTTGGCCCTGCTATTGGACAGCAGGCCTTTGAAGTAGGTGAGGATGTTAGACAAGCCTTTGTCTCTGCAGATGCCCAAGCTGCTGCTTGCTTTGTGCCACGGGCTGAGCAGCCTAATAAGTATTTAGCTGACATTTATGCTCTGGCGCGCTTACGATTACAAGCCTGTGGTGTCAAAGCCATCTACGGTGGTGAGGCATGTACCCTAACCCAATCACAAGACTACTATTCCCATCGCCGGAACCCGGCTAGTGGTCGTCAGGTAAGCTTAATTACCCTGCTTTAATCCTTCTATAGTCTGCCTTTGACTTGGCAAGTATTAGCCGACTTAAGTACCGCTACCTTTTATTCGTTTAGTAAATCTATATTAATGGGTAGGCCTATTTACTATCCTACATCACCTTATCAATTTGATATTCAAGTTGATTTATAAACTTGAAGTTCCTGCTATCAACCATATATTCATTTTAGAAAGAGAAAAAGTAACGGCTTTTTGCACTTTAATAAGGCCGTTTCAGGAGACAGATTATGCGTTTTGATAAATTAACCAGTCGCTTGCAGGAAGCAGTTGCTAATGCCCAGTCCTTGGCCTTGTCAATGGACCACCAATTTATTGATCCAGAGCATATGTTGCAGGCTTTATTGCGACAACAGAACGGTTCTTCAGCCAGCCTACTTGTGCAAGCTGGAGCTAATTTGGACAACTTGCAAACAGCGCTACAAAAAAGTTTACAAGCCAAAGCCCAAGTTAGTAACGATCAAGGTGATGTGCACTTTAGTAATTACCTAGTGCGGGTTTTTAATCTCGCTGATAAAGCTGCCATCAAAGGTGGGGATCAGTTTATATCCAGTGAGTTGGTGCTCATGGCTTTAGCCCAAGATACATCTGGTTTGGGTGAATTATTAGCCAAAGCCGGTGTGAAAAAAGCTAAATTAACCAATGCTATAGAGCAAATGCGGGGTGGAGAACAAGTGCAGAGTCAAGGTGCAGAAGACCAGCGTCAAGCATTAGATAAATATACCGTAAATCTCACGGAGCAGGCTGAACAGGGCAAGTTAGACCCAGTCATTGGCCGCGATGATGAAATCCGCCGCGCGATACAGGTGTTACAAAGACGTACCAAAAATAACCCCGTTATGATTGGTGAACCAGGGGTAGGTAAAACAGCTATTGTAGAAGGTTTGGCGCAACGCATTATCAATGGTGAAGTGCCCGATGGACTGTTACATAAGCAAGTATTAGCTTTGGATATGGGAGCCTTGATTGCTGGTGCCAAATACCGTGGTGAATTTGAAGAACGGCTAAAAAGTGTACTCAAAGAACTGAGTAAACAGGAAGGCAGCATTATCCTATTTATTGATGAAATTCATACTATGGTGGGTGCAGGCAAAAGTGATGGTGCCATGGATGCAGGTAATATGCTAAAACCAGCCTTGGCGCGGGGTGAATTACATTGTCTAGGTGCCACTACTTTAGATGAATATCGCCAATATATTGAAAAAGATGCGGCTCTTGAGCGTCGCTTCCAGAAAGTACTGGTAGGTGAGCCCACAGAGCAGGATGCCATTGCCATCTTGCGGGGTCTGAAAGAACGTTATGAGCTGCATCATGGTGTCGATATTACCGATGCCGCCATTATTGCCGCGGCCCGTTTATCGCAAAGGTATATTACCGATCGCCAGCTCCCTGATAAGGCCATCGACCTAATTGATGAAGCCGCTAGTCGTATTCGCATGGAAATGGATTCCAAACCCGAGCTAATGGATAAGATGGAAAGGCGCATGATTCAGATGAAGATTGAACGTGAAGCCTTGTCCAAAGAAACGGATAAAGCTGCTGCTGCGCGTTTGCAAGATTTAAATACGGAACTAGCTGAATTGGAGAAAGAGTTTTCTGATCTTTTAGAGGTCTGGAATGCGGAAAAGGCCTCTGTATTTGGTGTACAGCAAGTCAAAGAAGAACTGGAAAAAGTCCGCCAGGAGCTGGAGGTGGCGCGGCGTAATAGTGATTTGGGACGCATGTCTGAATTGCAATATGGTCAGATTCCCGAGTTAGAACAAAAGCTGGAAGCAGCCCAGCAAGCTGAAGATCAAGAAAAAACCTTGCTACGCAGTAAGGTGGGCGAAGAGGAAATTGCCGAGATTGTCTCCCGTTGGACGGGCATTCCGGTAAGTCGTATGTTGGCCGGTGAACGGGAAAAGCTGCTACAAATGGAACAGGTTTTACATGGTCAGGTGATTGGTCAGGAAGAAGCCGTTACCGCCGTAGCCAATGCTGTGCGTCGTTCTCGTGCTGGCCTAGCAGACCCAAATCGTCCCAATGGTTCCTTCCTATTTTTGGGTCCTACAGGGGTGGGTAAAACCGAACTATGTAAGGCATTGGCTGGGTTCTTATTTGATACGGAAGAAGCCATGGTACGTATTGATATGTCGGAGTTTATGGAAAAACATTCCGTAGCGCGACTTATTGGCGCGCCTCCCGGCTATGTGGGTTATGAAGAAGGGGGCTATCTAACGGAGGCCGTGCGCCGTCGTCCCTATGCCGTGTTGCTATTGGACGAAGTGGAAAAGGCACACCCAGATGTATTTAATATTCTGCTACAGGTATTGGAAGACGGTCGTTTGACCGATGGACAAGGCCGAACCGTAGACTTCCGCAATACCGTGATTGTGATGACCTCCAATATGGGCTCGGATATTATCCAGTCCATGTCAGGGGAGGATCAATATGATCAAATGCGTGCTAGTGTCTTAGAGATAGTAGGTGCTCACTTTAGACCAGAAATGCTCAACCGCATTGATGAGCTAGTGGTATTTCATCCACTGGGTAAAAATCATGTGGCCAAAATTGCTGATCTACAACTTCAGCGTTTACGTTCCCGTTTGACCGAACGCGAGTTGGATATGCATTTATCTGATGCCGCTATAGAGCTAGTTGTGGCAGATGGTTATGACCCCGTCTATGGTGCGCGGCCACTAAAGCGCTCTATTCAACGTAATCTGGAAAACCCTTTGGCCCAGGAATTATTAGCAGGTAAATTTTTGCCGGGACAAACCATTAAGGTGGATGCGGCTGATGGGCGGCTTAAATTTGCTTAGGTAAGGTTAGTAAAGTACTTGTATCTATTTGGGGCTGATTAATCAGCCCCCTGTTATAACTGAGTAAATAATTGATTAATTATTATTTAATAAAGCGCCTGCTCATCTCTAACCACTTCTTTTAATAGTTCCAGAAATAGCTTATCAGCATCACTATGTTCAGCAGGAATCTTCACATTGGTGGTATCAGATATACGTTCAGCAATTAGTTTATCAGCATCTTCGTGATCAATTAATTCCCTTGCAACGGCCATCGAGTGGGGAATAATCTCCGGCTCGACGAGTATTTTTCTAATAAAAATCCGTAGTTCTTCAATAATGCGATCGCGGTTACGAATATCGATGCTAGACATGGGCAATACCTCTTATGTTGTGGGTGCCGGTAAAAATTAGCTTGACTGTTAGGACCTTGGAGATAGGACCTTGGAGAAAAAGCACCCATAGCTGTTTTATTGCGTTATTTTCTACTATACCACTGCATTCTTGAAAAACCAGAGACTTTTGTGGCAATAAAGCACTGTCTTTTCCTTGTTTAGGCCTTGAAATCAAAGCCTTGGCATGTGAAAATTCGGTTTTTTGGTTGATGCATAATTGCAGCAGGCGATCCCTGCTCATATTATGACTCGGTAAGCTATACCAATTCGCTTGTCTGACCTAGCTTAAAGGCGCAAAAAATACGCGTGTTGCTTTAAGTGCCATCACCCCGAATAATCTGCCATGTAGGGTGGGTTATTTGCATGCGTTGCACAGGCAGGCTACAAGCACTGTCCGTGAATCTGGGCTAATATTACTTAAACTTCATAAGCGAATGGCCGCAGCAAGCTGTTGCCGGCAGGAGAATATATAGTGGAAATGCTATCTGGTGCTGAGATGGTAATTCGTAGTCTCCAGGAA